>JBOGLI010000269.1:0-9151 GCA_050746165.1 Terriglobales bacterium
CCTCTCCACAGGACCTCGGTGCGTGCCTGCGCACAAACTTGAGGAGGTTTCATGATGTACAAGGCCCAGGCGGCCGTGCTCGCGCTGGCCGTCCTGCTGTCGTCCTGCTGCGCCTTCGGGGCGGAAAAGAACAAAGACCATTTCAAGGGCCCGAAGATCGACGATATCAACGCCATCGGCGACCGCAACGTGGGTTGCAGCAAGGGACTGGGCAACTGGTACTCCCTCGACAAGCAGGTCGCGATGGGAAAGCAGTTCGCCGAGCAAGTGCAGGAGTCATCGAAGCTGGTAACCGACCCGGTGGTGAACGAATACGTGAACCGGGTCGCGCAGAACATCGTGCTGAATTCCGACGCCCGGGTGCCGTTCACGGTGAAGGTAATCGATTCCGACGATCCCAACGCGTTCGCGCTGCCGGGCGGGTTTTTCTTCGTGAATTCGGGATTGATCCTGGCGGCGGACAACGAATCGGAGCTGGCGGGCGTGATGGCGCACGAGATTGCCCACGTGGCGGCCTGTCACGCGGCGCGCGAAATGACGCGCAGCCAACTGGCAAACTTCGCGTCGATCCCGCTGATGATCGTGGGCGGGCCGATCGGCTATGCGGCCTACCAGATCGCCGGGATCGCGGTGCCGCTGGGATTCATGAAGTTCAGCCGCGGCTTCGAATCGCAAGCGGACTTTCTCGGCGTGGAGTACGCCTACAAGGCCGGGTACGATCCCGAGGGTATGGTGAGCTTCTTCGAGAAAATCGAGGCGATGAACAAGAAGAAGCCCGGGTTCATCAGCAAAGCTTTCGCGAGTCATCCGCAGACGCCCGACCGAATTAAGAAAACGCAGAAAGAGATCGCCACCATCCTGCCGCCGCGAAAACAGTACATCCTGGACACGTCGGACTTCGACCAGGTCAAGGCGCGGTTGGCGAAGATTGAAGATCGGCACAAGCTGACCGGCGCCGCCGACAATCAGCGGCCTACACTGCGGCGCGCGACGACGGACAACAAGAAGAAGGACGATGGTGGGCCGCCGGTGCTGAAGCGGAGAGACGACGAGTAAGTCGGGCGCCGGGCATCGGGCGCCTGGCGGAAGAAGAGCAGATTCCTCGTTGCGCTTCGCTCAGCTTGGAATGACAAATCATGGTGGCACCGGCTGAGGGCAGCCGGTGCCACACGTTTGTTACGCCGCTTTGCGGTCCGCCCAGGGATCGCAGACCACCTTGATGCATTTGTCTTCTTTGTCGCGGAAGATCTTGTACATCTCGGGGACCTGGTCGATGGCGACGCGGTGCGTGATGATCTCGCTGGGATCAATCTCGCCGTTCTGGATCCGTTCGAGCAGCGGTTGCATGTAACGCATCATGTGCGTCTGCCCCATGCGGAAGGTGAGCGCCTTGTTCATCGCCGCTCCCCATGGGATCTTGTCGAGGAACCCGCCGTACACGCCGGGCACCGACACCGTTCCACCCTTGCGGCAGGCCATGATCACTTGTCGGAAGACGGTGGGACGATCGAACGAGAGCCTCAGCTTCTGCTTGGCGACGTCGTACAGCCCGGGGATGGTGGCGGCGTGCGCTTCCATGCCGACGGCGTCGATGCAGCGATCAGGACCGCGGCCGCCGGTCATGTCCTTGAGCGCCTGCACAACGTCTTCATGCGGGAGCTCCTCGTAATTCAGGACCTCGGCCTTAGCTTTCGCGGCCAGCCGCAGACGTTCTTCAAAGCGGTCGATGGCGATCACGCGGGCGGCGCCCAGCAGGTAAGCGCTGCGGATGGCGAACTGTCCGACCGGGCCGCATCCCCAGATGGCGACGACATCGCCCTGCTCGATCCCGCACTGCTCGGCCGCCTGGTAGCCGGTGGGGAAAATGTCGCTGAGGAAGAGGACTTTCTCGTCGGGGATGCCGTCGGGAACTTTCAGGCAGCCGACGTCGGCGTGCGGCACGCGCGCGAACTGCGCCTGGCCACCGGCGTAGCCGCCCATCATGTGGGTGTACCCGTAGAGGCCCGAGGGGGTGTAGCCCATCATCTCTTCGGCGATGTAAGCGTTGGGATTGGTGTTGTCGCACAGGGACCACAACTTCTGCTGGCAGAAGAAGCATCCGCCGCAGGCGATGGTGAACGGCACCACGACCTTGTCGCCGACGTTGAGCTTCTTGACCTCGAGCCCTTTCTCGACCACCTCGCCCATGAATTCGTGGCCGAGAATGTCGCCCAACATCATGGTCGGCATGTAGCCGTCGTAAAGGTGGAGGTCGGAGCCGCAGATCGCGGTGCGGGTGATGCGGATGACCACGTCGCGCGGGTTAATGATGTGCGGATCGGGAACATCCAGCACTTGAATATCTTCCTTGCCCATCCAACATGCTGCTTTCATGTGTAGAACTCCATAAATCCGGTTCGGTCTCCGTGTTTCGTAGCTCGTATTTCGTAGCTCGGGAGCGTTTTCCGAGCTGCGGACTACGAGCTACGGCGTGTCTCAATCGCCGATGTATACGCGGTCTTCTCGCCCATCCGCTCGGGCATGCGGGCGATTTTCCCCGCAGCCTGTTTTGCGGACTGGAGGAGGCTCTTGCGACCCGATGTCTGTCCTTCGACGGTGGGGATTTCGCCGGCCTCGAGCAACTGCTTGAAGCGGCGTAGTTCCTCGCGCAGAACGCGCTCCGGCACTGTCCCCAGGATTTCGGCGAGGCCCTTGCCCACGTAGTTGCCGATCCGGCCGTAGTGCATGGCCGCGACCAACTCCGTTCCGCGTCCGCCCGGCGCTTCGCGAAATTGCAGCGAGCTGGAGCTTTCCACGATCGAACCGGGCATGGATCGCCACACGATATATCGGTCCTCGGCTTGGTCCACGATCTCCGATTGCCAGGTGAAGCGCGCGCCCATGGGGCCACGCATCGTCCACTCGGAGTGGCGGTCGTCAAGTTTGCGGACGGATTCCAGGTGCCGCATGAACTTGGGAAGCCCCTCGAGGTCACGCCAGTATCGATACACCTCGCTGACGGGTTTGTTGATGGTGAAGGCGGCCTGCAGGTGCACGCCTGAGCTATGACTGCGCGGGCGCAATCCGTTGAAGACCAGCGCGCCGCCGCCCGCGGCCAATGCGATGCCGAGCTTCGAATGATCGCCGATGGCGTGCTTCATTCCGTACCCAGCCAGCGCGCCGCCGCCGATTAAGGAGAACCAACCTTCTACTGTGCCCAGGCGCTTGCGCTCCTGCCCGGACCACCTTTCGCGCGATTCGTTCATACCGTCGCCTCACTTTTGGATTTCAAGTTTGCGATGCGCGCGGCGCGGGTCGAGTTTTGTGGAAGAAATTATGATTGCGGAACTCAGCGCAGGTGGACGCGCGCGCTGAGTTCCGGCACAGGCGCTGCTTGTTACAATCGGAATCGATGCCGTCCACGCGGGCCACTCAACCAAAACTGAACACCATTCGCGCCGAGAACTTCGCGGACCTCGCCTGGCTGCGTCACGGGTTCAGCACGCGTGCGGGTGGAGTTTCCGATTGTTACGGACCGGGTTCCCTCAGCCTCGGCATAACGCAGGAAGACACGCGCGAGAACGTGCAGCGCAATCGGGAGCTCTTTTTTCGTGAGATCGGCGCTACCGGTACGAAGGGAAAACCATGGCCGTCGGTGGCGATGAAACAGATCCACTCCAGCGTGGTGCACACCATCCTTCGGATTCCGGAGCATCCGCTGGCCGGAGATGGGCTGATCACCCGCGAGCCTGGGCTGGTGCTCACCGTCCGCACTGCCGATTGCATTCCCGTGCTGCTGGTAGATCCCGAGCAGCGGGCCGTCGGGGCGTTTCACGCCGGGTGGCGGGGAACGCTGGCGCGCATCGTGGAAAAGGGGGTGGGCGAGATGCGTCGGGCGTTCGGGTCACAACCGGAACACCTGCAGGCGGCGATCGGGCCCGGCATTCATCGCTGCTGCTATGAAGTCAGCGAAGATCTGAAGGAGAAATTCGCGTCCCAGTTTTCCTATGCCGACGCGCTATTCGAGGAAGTGTTTTCCTCGGACCCGGTCCACGATAAGTACCCGCTGCTGTTTTTGAACATGCGCGCCCCCGGACATGGAGATCCGCCATGCACGCCGCACCTGGACCTAATCGAGGCGAACCGCAGGCAGCTACTCGACGCCGGAGTTCCCGCGGAAAACATCTGGATCTCCGACCTGTGCACGTCGTGCCGGACGGACCTGCTGTTCTCCCATCGCAAGGAAAAGGGGCGGACAGGGAGGATGGTCGCGGCGGTGGCGATCAGTTGCTAGTTGCTGGTTGTTCAACTTTAGCGGCTGTGCAACTAGGTTCGCCAACGAGCAACTGACAACTAGCTGGGGCTGGGCGGGGTGTTTTCCGGTGCCGGGGCGGTTGCGGCGGTGCCGCCGACATTCACCAGGTCCTTCAACTCTTTGCTGGGCTTGAAGAACGGGATCTTCTTCGCGGGGACCTCGACGCGGTCGCCAGTCTTGGGATTGCGGCCGACGCGGGGTTTGCGCTGGCGGGTACGGAAGCTGCCGAAGCCGCGAATCTCGATCTTGTCGCCGGTACGGAGCGAGCGCACGATGCTGTCGAAAATGGTTTCGACGATGACCTCGCTGTCTTTGCGGGTGAGTTCAGCGAGCCGGGAGACTTCATCGATGAGGTCGGCTTTGGTCATGTCCGCGCTACTCCGTTTCCTCGCAAGTATAAATGCCGCTTGGGTTTAACCGCTGAAAACTTTATACGCGAGGAAAGAACTTGGCGCAACTGGTGGAGTGCTAAGTGCTCAGTGCCAAGTGCTGAGAAAGAGCTTGCATAGGAATGACCGAAGATTCAGCCTTCTCAGCACTCAGCACTCAGCACTCAGCACTCAGCACTCAGCACTCAGCACTCAGCACTCAGCACTTACCGCCACAGGTAGTAGAACCCTGGATTTTTCTGCAGCAGCTTGGCGCGGTCGGGCACGTAGCTGCTGACGTCGCCGAAAAGTAGGTCGAGGAGCGTCTGCTTCTCTTTTTGCGCCTTGACCAGGGTGGGTTCGCCCTGGATGCCGACGGATTTGGCAGTTTCCTTGACCGCGACTTCGAATCCGCCGAGTGCGTCGATGAGCTTGAGCGGCAGCGCCTGTGTGCCGGTCCAGACGCGGCCGGTGGCGATGGCCTTAACGTCGTCCACCTTCAGGCCGCGCCCACTGGCGACGGCCTCGATGAACTGCTGGTGCATGGTGTCAGCCATCTGCTGGAGGTAGGCGCGCTCGTCGGGGGTGAGTTCGCGGGTGGGATCGCCGGTGTCCTTGTACTTGCCGGCGTAGATGACTTCTTCTTTCATCTTCGCCCAGTGGAGCAGGTCGCCGTAGTTGTACCACTCCATGATCACGCCGATGGAGCCGACGATGCTGGCGTCGTCGGCGTAGATCTTGTTGCACGCGCTCGCGATGTAATATCCGCCGCTGGCGCCGACGGTCTCGATCGACGCGACGACCTTCTTTTTCTTGTCATCGCGGATGTGGCGGACTTCGCGATAGATTTCCTCCGACGCTGCTGCGCCCCCGCCCGGCGTATTGAGGTGAATGATGATGGCCTTGATGGAATCGTCGTCGGCGAATTTCTTGAGCTGGCGCACCGTTTCTTCGGGCGAAACGATGACGCCCTCGACTTCAACGACGCCAATCCTGCCGCCGGAGCCTCCGCTGATCACGTAGCCGCTGCCGCCCTGGTCTTTTACCGTGAAGTAAACGATGGAGAAGACCGCGAGCACAAAGATAACGAAGGCCGCGCCTCCCACCAGCACCCAGAGCCAGGTGCGCGAAGCATTGGTGTCAGACATAACTCGCATAGTGTACAGCGGGGAAAGAAGTAATCAGTGATCAGTCGTCGGTGATCAGCAGGAAAAATCCGATCCCACCTGCTGATGGCTGATTACTGACCGCTGATCACTTTCAGTGCTCTCGGTCTTACCTTCACACTGGCCGGCGTGCGGCAGATGAACTCGCCGTCGGCGTAGATGTCGAGCGGGGGATCGCTCACGATCGTCAGTGTGGTCACGCGGCGATGTTCGACTTCGGGAAGGCGAAGATGTGCGCCGAAATAAATCGTGGGAAAAAGCGTCAGCAAGCGCGCGGGGCTGGCGCGGCGTACGAAAATCAGGTCGAGCAGGCCGTCGTCCATCCGCGCGCCGGGAGCGACGCGCATTCCGTGGCCGTAGGCGCTGGCGTTGGCGAAGGCGCACATCAGGGCCGGTTCGGAGAGTGAACCTTGTCTCCCGTCTTCATCCACAAATTCGACGGTGATGGTGCGGGGCTGGAATGAGGCTGCCGCGCCGGGGACGCTGAGCGCGTATCCACCGTGTGCCCGCAACCAGCCCGGCAGACGGTTGGCGCGGCGGTTCACCTCGCTGTCGATGCCCGCGCCGGCGACACAGCAGAAGAGGGCTTCGGGCACTGGGCTTTGGGCGGTGGGCGAGACTTGGCCGACATCAACGGTGCGCACGTTTGCTCGTGAATCGCAAAATTGGCGCCAGGCGGCGAGGGACCGATCGCGATTCTGGAGGCCGAGGGCGCGTGCGAAGTCGTTGCCGCTGCCGCTGGGGACGACGAGCGCGGGCACCTGTGTTTCGACCAGCGCGCGCAGATGGCGATGCACGGTGCCGTCGCCGCCGAAGATCAGGACGGCATCCAGAGGGTCGCTGGCATCGATCGCGCCCGCGGTAGCGATCGCCTGGCGCGCGACGGACTCAAACGGCGCCACGTGGTTTGGCGCGGCGTTCGGACCGAGGAGGGCAAGGGCGCGCATGAAAGCGGAAGGATAGCGCAACGGGCCGTTCACCCGCCGGGAAAAGATCAGCGCGGAATACCCAGGAAAGGAGAAAGGATTGCAGGGCCGTCCTTGACACATAGCATGCCATAGGAATATATGTCATAAACATATATGGCAAAGGCATCGTCAATCTTCGACCGGGAGCTGAAGAAGGGAAGCGCGGAGCTGATGATCCTGTCGCTGCTGGAGGGCAGGGCGCGGCACGGCTACGAGTTGAGCCAACTGATCGAGCAGCGCTCCGAGGGAACACTGGTGTTTAACGTGGCGTCGTTTTATCCGCTGCTGTACCGGCTGGAGAAACGCGGATGGATCCAGGGGCAATGGGTCGAAAAGGCAGGCCAACGGCGCAGGCGGTATTACAAACTCACCGCCGCGGGCCGGCAGATGCTGAAACAACGGCGCGAGACGTGGCAGGAGTTCGTCACTGCCATGCAGAGGATCACCGGGTTGGCGTAGAGGGTATTTGCATGCTGGATTGTCAGAAATTAGTCCGCGAGCGCTTGCGCGATTGCGGGATATCCCCGGTCCGCGAAGCTGAGATCGTCGACGAGTGGGCGCAGCACCTGCGCGACCGTTACGAATCGATGCTCTTGTCGGGCATGACCGAGGACGAAGCTGAGCGCAGGGTCACCTCGGAGCTGGGCGAGCGCGATCTGACGCAGGAGCTGCGGCGCGTCGAGCGCCCATGGGTTGAGCCGGTCACTCCCGGAGTGGAGCGGAGCGCCGGGTTTTGGGCTTCACTCTGGCAGGACATTCGTTACGCGGCGCGCGTGCTCCGTCTGAACCCGGCGTTCACGACGGTGTGTGTGCTGTCCCTCGCGCTCGGAATTGGCGCGAACACGGCGATCTTTCAGTTGATCGATGCGGTACGCATCCGGACGCTGCCGGTGAAGAATCCTGGCGAACTGGTCCTTGTTCGGCCCATGCCGGAGGGCAGAACCGGACGCGCAATCGGCCGGCATGCAATTGTTACGAATCCCATGTGGGAACAAATCCGGGCACGCCAGCAGGGATTCAGCGGAGTGATTGCGTTCGGCGACAGGCAGTTCAACCTGGAGCGCGGCGGTCCAGCCCGGTACGCGGAAGGACTCTGGGTAAGCGGTGAGTTCTTCGACGTGCTCGGCGTCTCCCCGCTGCTCGGGCGCGTGTTCCATGCAAACGACGATCACACCGGATGCGGCACGCCCGGCGCAGTCGTGAGCTACCGTTTCTGGCAACGCGA
The DNA here is from genome assembly GCA_050746165.1 of Terriglobales bacterium. Lineage (GTDB taxonomy): Bacteria > Acidobacteriota > Terriglobia > Terriglobales > Acidobacteriaceae > DAISJI01. The sequence continues at coordinate 8,022 of JBOGLI010000269.1, forward strand.
ATTCGGCGGTAGCGCTGACGTGCTGAATAAAACCGTATCGCTCGATGGGCACGCAATCCCGGTGATTGGCGTAACTCCGGCGGGTTTTTACGGCGTTGACGTCGGCCATTATTTTGATGTCGCCGTTCCGCTCTGCTCCGAACCGACGATTTTGGAAGACAGAAGCTTATATACCTGGCGACACGGCTGGTGGCTCGCGGTAATCGGCCGGTTGAAACCGGGATGGTCGATCCAGCAGGCGAACGAACAACTGAAGGCAATCTCGCCCGGAGTCATGCAGGACACGCTGCCGCCGGTTTTCCAGGGCGACCAGGTGAAGAATTATCTCGCTTATAAGCTGACCGCGCTTCCCGGCGCCGGCGGCTACTCCAATCTGCGGACTGAATACGAATCGCCGCTATGGTTGCTACTGGCAATTGCCGGGTTGGTGTTGCTGATTGCGTGCGCGAACCTGGCGAACCTTATGCTGGCACGGGCGACGGTACGGGCGAAAGAAATCGCCGTGCGGCTGGCGTTGGGCGCGAGGCGCGCGCGCCTGGTGCGGCAACTGATGACCGAAAGCCTGGCCATTGCCATCACAGGGGCGCTGGCGGGCATCGTGCTGGCGCGCGGAATGAGCCAGTACATGGTGCGGTATCTGAATGGCGAAGGCAGCGCCACCACCATTTTTGTTGACCTGGCGACAGACTGGCGCGTGCTTGGCTTCACGATTGTGCTGGCGGTGCTTACTTGCCTGCTCTTTGGATTGATGCCGGCATTGAAGGCCACCGGCGACGCGCCGGCACGGGTGATCGCCCTGGCCGGCCGTGGTTTGACGACTAGTCGCGAGCGCTTCAGCGTCCGGCGCATGCTGGTTGTGATTCAGGTCGCGCTCTCGCTAGTGCTCGTCGTGACGGCGGTGCTGTTCTCGCGTAGCCTCCGTAAAATCCTGACGGTCGATGCGGGGTTTCAGCGTGATGGCGTGCTGGTGATGGACGCGGACTTCACCTCGATCGATTTACCGAAAGCACAACGCGAAATTTACGCGCAAAGGCTGCTCGACCGAGTGCGCACCGTGCACGGAATCGAGTCGGCGGCAGATGCCTTCATCGTGCCGATCAGCGGGTTCGGATGGAACGGCCGCGTAATCG
>JBOGLI010000270.1:0-4089 GCA_050746165.1 Terriglobales bacterium
GCTGTTGACCGCACACATGGGCGGGTGGGAGGTCGGGTCGTTCGTTCATTCCGTGCACGGGCATCCGCTGCGGATCGTGGTGCGCCCGCTCGATAATCCATACGTCAATCGCATGGTGGAGCGCTACCGGACCCTGTACGGGAACCGTACGTTCGCGAAAAACGACTTTGCTCGGGGACTGCTATCGGCGATGCGGAAATCGGAAACGGTCGGGCTGCTGATGGACCAGAATATGACCCCACCGCAGGGCGTGTTCGTGCCATTCTTCGGCGTGGAAGCTTGTACCGCTAGCGGCATCGCGCGAGTGGCAATGCACACCGACGCGGCGGTGGTGCCGGCCTTCACGATCTGGGACGACGTGCTGCGCAAATATCGCATCCGCTTCGATCCGCCGCTTACACTGGTTCGCACCGGCAACGCCGAAGCGGACGTCGTCGCCAATACTGCGATGTTCAACCAGGTGCTGGAGGAATACGTTCGTAAGTATCCCGAGCAGTGGCTGTGGATCCACCGGCGGTGGAAGACGCGGCCGGCGGGGGAATCCGGGCTGTATTAGGGCTGCGGGCTGCGGGATCCGGGCTCCGGGCTCCGGGCTTATTACCTATTACTCGTTACTTATTACTTCCGATGAAGCTTTCGACTCTGGCACAACAACTCGGTGCGCAATTGGTGGGTGAAGACGCCGAGGTCACCGACGTCGCGAGTTCGCAGTCCGCGACGGCAACCGACCTGGTGTTTGTCGAGGACCCGAAACATCTTGCCGCGGCGCTGGATTGCAATGCCGGCGCCATTATTGCCGGAGAGTTCGCCGCAGCCGAGACGGCGAAACCAGTGGTGATCGCGTCACAGCCCCGATTGGCATTCGCAAAAGCGGCAGAACTGTTGCACCCGACCGTGTCCCGACCCGCCAAGGTGGACAATCCAGAATCATTGATTCATCCGACGGCGGTCATCGACGCAGACGCCTCTATCGCGGCGTCAGCGCGGGTGGGACCGCACGCGGTCATCGAGAAGGGCTCGCGCCTGGGCGAGCGCACCGCCATCGGCGCGGGCGTGTTCATCGCGCAGGAGGTTGTCATAGGCGACGACTGCGACATTCGAGCGAACGTCAGCATTTATGCCGGTACGACCATCGGAAATCGAGTGACCGTCCACGCCGGCGCCGTACTTGGCAGCGACGGCTTCGGGTTTGTTCGCGACCGCCAGAATGGCCGCTACACCAAGTTTCCGCAAATTGGGCGACTGGAGATTGGGGATGATGTCGAAATCGGCGCGAACTCCACGGTGGACCGCGGTGCGCTCGATGTGACGGTCATCGCGCGCGGCACGAAGCTCGATAACCTGGTGCATGTCGGACACAACGTACAGATCGGCGAGGATGTTGTCATCGCTGCGCAGACCGGTATTTCGGGGAGTGCCGTGATTGAAAATACCGTCGTCATCGCCGGGCAGGTGGGCATTGGCGACCATGTACGCATCGAAAAAGGGGCGATTCTCGGCGCCCAATGCGGCGTGCCGACGGCGAAGGTCATCCGCGGGCCGGGAGTTGTGTTCTGGGGAACGCCGGCGCGGCCGATCAAGGAGTATTTGAAAGAGCTGGCGGTGCTGGCGAGGCTGGCGAAGAAGAAAGCGTAGTGCGTGTTTGGTGTTTCGTGTTTCGGAATGCGGTGGCACGATGCAGTGTCGCTGGCAAGACGTCGTTTCTAAGCACTCGGCACTCAGCACTTAGCACTCTTCCATGAGTCTTTTCGGCAAAATCCCGGCTGCGAGTGACACGGTGGACCGCTCGCGCCCACTGGCGGACCGCATGCGCCCGCGTACGCTCGACGAATTCATGGGGCAGGAGCACCTGCTCGGCGAAGGCAAGCCGCTGCGGCTGCAGATCGAACGCGACGATCCCGGCTCGATCATCTTCTGGGGACCGCCGGGCGTGGGCAAGACGACCCTGGCCAAGATCATCGCGCGCGTCACCAAGGCGGAGTTCATCGAGTTCTCCGCCGTGCTCTCCGGGATCAATGAAATCAAGCAGGTGATGGCCGAGGCGGAAAAGGCGCGGGCATACGGCACGCGCACGATCGTGTTCATCGACGAAATTCACCGCTTTAACAAAGCGCAGCAGGACGCGTTCCTGCCCTACGTGGAAAGTGGGGCGATTCGCCTGATCGTGGCAACGACTGAGAACCCGTCGTTCGAGATCATCGGCGCGCTGCTCTCGCGGTGTCGCGTGTATGTGCTGAACCCGCTCAGCGAGGAACAGATTGTCGTGCTCTTGCGGCGGGCGCTGGAAGACAAGGAGCGCGGGTTAGGCGAGAGGCGGATCACGGCCGACGATTCCGCGCTGGAAAAGATCGCCGCCTACGCCAGCGGCGATGCGCGCACCGGCTACAACGCGCTCGACGTCGCCACGCAAATTGCCGGCGAGGGCGGAAGGATCACGGACGCGGTCGCCGCCGATGCGCTGCAGAAGCGCGTGCTGCTCTACGACAAGTCCGGCGAGGAGCACTACAATCTGATCTCCGCGCTACACAAGTCGGTGCGCAACTCCGATCCGGACGCCGCGCTGTACTGGCTGGGCCGCATGCTGCAGGCGGGCGAGGACCCGATGTACATCGCGCGCCGCGTGGTGCGCATGGCGGTGGAGGACATCGGGTTGGCCGATCCCAACGCAATGGCGCTGACCATCGCAGCGCGCGAGGTGGTTGATTTTCTCGGTCGGCCGGAGGGCGACCTGGCGCTGGCAGAAGCCGTCGTGTATCTGTGCATCGCGCCCAAATCGAATGCGCTGTACACCGCGTATGGCGAGGTCGTGCACGATGTCGAAACGACCGCAGCCGAACCCGTGCCGCTGCACATTCGCAATGCTCCGACCAAGCTGATGAAAGAGATCGGATACGGCAAGGGTTACCAGTACGCGCACGACCTGGAGGAGAAGGTCGCCGACATGGACTGCCTCCCCGACAAAATCAAGGGCCGCCGCTACTACCATCCGACGCAGGAAGGGATCGAGAAACGGATCAGCGAACGACTGGCAGACATCCGCAACCGACGCGCGCGGGCGGGCAAGAGTACCGAGAGTAAGACAGAGTAGGGCGAATTTGGTTGTTGGTTGGTTCTTCGTATTTCGTATTTCGTATTTCGTATCTCGGATCTGGTTTTCCGTGTTCCGTGTTCCGTGTCTCGTCATTCGTAGCTCGTAGTTCGGGTGTCCTCGTTCTTGGGGACGTCGGTGGTCGATATACGAAATACGAAATACGTAATCTTGGAATACGCTTGTAGAATTCCTGCGTGACCCATCAGGGAGAGATCTCGCTGCACACCTCCGGGCATGGCGGCATGCACGACCTCACGCGAGAGGTCTCGAAGATCGTCGCCGATTCCGGGATCACCACGGGCACCGTGAACGTCTTCAACGTCGGCAGCACCGCGGCGGTCGGAACGATCGAGTTCGAGCCCGGCCTGGAGCGCGACCTCCCGCAACTGCTGGACCGGCTGATCCCGCCCAGCCGCGACTACGGCCACGAGCAGGCCTGGCATGACGGCAACGGACACTCGCACCTGCAGGCGACGTTGCTCGGCCCGTCGATTACGGTACCCGTCTCAGGCGGCAAGCCGGTGCTGGGAACCTGGCAACAGATTTTTCACCTGGAATGCGACGTGCGGGCGAGGAACCGGACGGTGTTTGTGACGGTCGTCGGGGATTGAGAAATTGCGGAATTGGGGAATTGCGGAATAGGGGAATTGCGGAATTGGGGAATTGCGGAATTGGGGAATTACTCAATTCCGCAATTAGCTGAAGCGCCTGCGGTGTTCCTTCAGGATGCACTGATCCATGATGACGGTGATGCCGGCCTTGCGCGCTTTTTCAGCGGCGGCTTCGTGTACTACGCCTTCCTGAAGCCAAATCACCGGTACTTTTAACTGGATCGCCTGATCGATGACTTCCGGCACGAATTCCGACCGGCGGAAGACGTCGACGATGTCGATTCTTTCTTTCACGTCGAGCAGGGTGGGGACGCTGTCTTCGCCCAGCGCCGAGTCGATGGTCGGGTTTACGGGGATAATCTTGTATCCCTGCGCCTGCATGTAGGC
>JBOGLI010000271.1:0-6222 GCA_050746165.1 Terriglobales bacterium
GGCTACCCCCCTAGATGCGTTGCTCGCGCCGGGGCAGTCGCTGGCGATGCGTCGTGAGTTCATGGTACCGCCCGGCACACGGGTCGTCGGATTGATCACCGGCCACGGCGGCGCCTACTGCGGTCCAATGTCGTTTCTTATCATTGGCGATAGTGGATGCCTGTTCGGAAAACCCCCGATGGTGCGGGTAGACTGAAGTGCCGTCAGGCGTTCGCCGCCGCTTCGATCTTTACCTCGCGCAGAAATTCCGCGGCCTTTTCCGGCAGCACGGTATTAATGAACATGCCGGAGCCGAGTTCGAAACCCGCCACGCGGGTCAGGCGCGGAATCACGCTTAGATACCAGTGGTAGTAGATGACGCCGGCGTTCTCATGCGGCGCGGTGCGGATGGTGTAGTTGAAATCGGGATTGTCGAGGCCGTGATAGAGCTTGGCCATCACGGTGCGCAGCACGTGGGCGAGGTCGGAGATCTCGTCGGAGCGCATGTCGCCAAAGCTGGCCATGTGACGGCGCGGGTAGATGTAGGTGGCGAACGGCGTAGAGGAGGCAAACGGCTCGAGAGCGACGAAGTGGGTGCTGGCCAGGACGATGCGCGTTTGCTCCTGAAGCTCCTCGTCGATGGCGGTGCAGAACATGCATTCGCCGAAATCGTCATAGTGGCGTAACGCCTCGTGCAGGCGCGTCCGCACCTGTTGCGAGATGACGGGTGTGGCAATGAGTTGCGAGTGCGGGTGCTCCAGGCTGGTGCCGGCGCCGGCGCCGTGGTTCTTGAAGATGGTGACGTGGGCGATGCGGGGATCGTCGCTAACCTCGCGGAAGCGGTTGTGGTAGCAGCGCAGGATGTCTGTGACTGCCTCGACCGGTAGCAGCGCGGTGGTGAGCGAATGGTCGGGCGTATCGACGATGACGTCGTGAATGCCGACGCCGTTCATCACGCGGCGAGAGCGCTCGACGCGGCGGGTCGGCTCGCCGTCGCGCGCCAGGGCTGAAAATTTATTCGGCACGACGCGTACCTTCCAAACGCCGTTGTCACGCGTTTCGCAAACCGCCGGCGGGGCGAGGTGCTCGTTGCCCGGACAGAACGGACACTTCTCCGAATAGCTGGGCAGTTGCACGGGGCTGTCGCGATGGATACGCAGCTCCTCGGGCCGCTTGGCGCGCTCGGTGGCCATGATGACCCATTCCTTGGTAAAGCGGTTCTGGCGCAGCTCGGGCATGGGTACATCCGTATGGCGGGCCCACAATAGCACCGGGCGGCCGGCGAAGCACCTGCGTTCGTCACGCAATTGAGTGACGCGATCAGGTCATGGAAACGGGGGCTTAGACGCAGAGGACGCTGGGGACGCCTAGAAGTTTTGAAATTCATTCCTCCGCGTCCTCTGAGTCCTCCGTGTCAAAACCCCGGTCGGCTCTGTCATGTAAAATCGTTGCATCGTCCGCTCATCGGGTAGGTTCATGCAATCCAAGATTCCTGTAGGCATTCTCGGCGCCACCGGCGTCGTGGGACAGCGTTTTATCGAGTTGCTAGAGCGCCATCCGTGGTTCGAGGTGGCGTGGCTGGCGGCGTCGGAGCGGTCGGCGGGCCTGAGTTACGCCGAGGCCACGAAGTGGCGACTGAAAACAACATTGCCTGACCGCATCGCGCACATGCCGGTGATGCCGGCAGAACCCAAAGGAGCGCCGAAGGTGATCTTCGCCGCGCTCGATGCCAAGCCGGCGCGCGAAATCGAGCCGCGCTTCGCGCAGGCAGGATGCGCCGTGATTTCCAACTCCAGCGCCATGCGCATGGACCCGGATGTTCCGCTGGTGATCCCGGAGGTCAACGCGGACCACGTGCGTCTCATTGAACGGCAGGGGACGCGAAAGGCAAACGGCGGCTTCGTCGTGACGAACCCGAACTGCTCCGTGATCGGCCTGGTAGTGGCGCTCGCGCCGCTGCAAAGGCAGTTCGGAATTGACAATGTCCTGTGCGTGACCATGCAGGCGGTGAGCGGCGCCGGATATCCGGGCGTCGCATCGCTCGACATCCTCGGCAACGTGATCCCCTACATCGCGAAGGAAGAAGAGAAGATGGAGGAAGAGGCGCGGAAGCTGCTGGGAACGCTGCAGGACGGAAGCGTACGGCCGGCTGATTTCGCCATCAGCGCGCAGTGCAACCGCGTGGCCGTGGAGGACGGGCATACCGAGTCGGTGTATGTGTCGCTGAAGAAGAAAGTGTCGTCGGACGACATTCTCTCCGCTTGGCGCGAATTCCGCTCCGAACCGCAGGAGCTCAAACTGCCCAGCGCGCCCGATCCGGCGATCGTGGTGGATGGCGCGCCCGACCGCCCGCAGCCGCGGTTCGACCTGGAGCGCGGGGCGGGCATGGCGGTGAGCGTCGGGCGGCTGCGCCCGTGCACGGTGCTGGACTGGAAGTTCACCGCGCTGTCGCATAACACGATCCGCGGCGCGGCCGGGGCAGCGCTGCTCAATGCCGAACTGCTCCGGGCGAAGGGTTATCTCGGAGACTGATGGTGGACAAGAAGGAAGCACTGAAGATTCTCGGCATCGCGGCGACCGCGGGCGTGGCGGCGGCGGGTGCGTACGCGTACGTCCAATATCGAAAGGCGCAGCTGGACGCGGAAGCGGCGCGATTGTGGGAGGTGCTGGAGCTCAAGCCCGGAGCGCGCGTGGGAGACGTCGGCGCGGGCGTCGGGAACATGGCCGTGCGGATCGCTGGGCGCGCCGGCGCCAGCGGACGCGTCTTCGCCGCCGAGATCAACGAACGCCGGCTGCGTAAATTGCGGCTCCGCAAACAGAAGCAGGAGCTGATGAATATCGAGATAGTGACTGCCGCCGCGGACGACTGCAATCTTCCCGCGGGCGTGTGCGACGCGGTTTTCCTGCGCGGCGCCTACCATCACCTGACCAACCCGGCCGCCATGAATGCGAGCCTGATGCGAGCGCTACGGCCCGGCGGAGCGCTGGCCGTTATCGATTTCCCTCCCCGTCTGTTGCTCAAGCCGTTTACACCGAAGGGCATTCCCAGCGATCGCGGTGGGCACGGCATCCGGCGCGAGATGGCGGAGCGGGAGCTGGAAGCGGCGGGATTCGAGCCGGTGCGCGCCATCGCCGATTGGGACGGCGACCGCTACTGTATCGTGGTGCAGAAACCCATCAGCCGGCTTGAGGCGTGAGTCTTGAGGCGTGAGGTAGAGACCTGGCCGTATACCCGGTTCACATGAAGGACCTCACGAAGGGCTCGAAGAGACAGCGCGCATGATCGTGATGAAATTCGGCGGAACGTCGGTGCAGGACACGGCGGCGATCGCGCGCGCCGCCGAGATCGTGCGCGGACGTCTCGCCGAGGTCCCGGTCGTGGTGGTCAGCGCCATGTCGAAAGTCACCGACCAGCTCATCGAGATGGCGAATGCGGCCGTCGTTGGCGATAGCGAGCGCGCACTGGAACTTTCGCGCGGGGTGCGTGAGCGGCATTACGTTGCTGCCTCGGAGCTGCTTGGAACGGGCGCCTTCCCCGAATTTCATGCCGAACTGGAAAAAGAATTCGATACGCTCGATGCGCTGCTGCGTGGGATTGCCGCCGTCGGCGAGCTCACGCCGCGCACCATGGACAACGTGGTTTCGCACGGCGAGCGGCTGTCGAGCAAGCTGGTAACAGCGGCGTTCTCGGCGCGCGAAATTCCCGCCGAACTGGTGGATGCGCGCAGCTGCATCATCACTGACAGCAGCTTCACTAAGGCCATCCCGCAGATGGAGCAGACCGACGACGCCTGCCGCGAGCGCCTGCTGCCGCTGCTGAAGAACAAGCGCGTGCCCGTAATGGGCGGCTTCATCGGCGCGACGAAAGAAGGGATCACAACCACGATCGGGCGCGGCGGCTCGGATTTTTCGGCGGCCATCGTCGGCGCAGCGCTCGATTGCGAGCGCATCGAGGTCTGGACCGACGTCGACGGCATGAAGACGACGGACCCGAACTTGTGCCCCGACGCGCTGCGCATCAAGACCATCGGGTTCGAGGAGGCCGCCGAACTAGCCTACTTCGGCGCGAAGGTGCTGCACCCGTCCACGGTTCTTCCGGCGGTGAAGAAGAACATTCCGGTGCTGGTGCTGAACTCGCGCAATCCCGCGAACGAGGGGACGCGGATCACCACGCGCGCCCCGCACTGCCGGAATACGTTCAAGGCGATTGCGGCAAAGAAAAGAGTCACGGTGGTGGATATTGTCGCGACGCGCATGCTAGGCGCGCACGGCTACCTGCGGACGATTTTCGAAATTTTCGATCGGCATCGCTGCCCGGTGGACGTAGTCACCACGTCCGAGGTGAGCATCTCGGTCACCGTCGATGCCAACGAGGCGATCCCGCAGATTGCCGCCGAGTTGGACAAGATCGCCGACGTAAAATACGGCGGGCGTAAGGCAATCGTGTGCCTGGTCGGCGAGACCATACGCGAGACCCCGGGGGTCGCGGCGCGAGTTTTCGGCGCGATCCGCGATATCAACGTGCAGATGATCTCGCAGGGAGCGTCGGAGATTAACATCACGTTTGTCATCGACGAGGAGGACGTGCCCGAGGCGGTGCGCCGCCTGCACGCAGAATTCTTTGCCGATCCCGACCCGGAGGTTTTTGCGCGCGAATGACGACCACATCGCTCAAATTGCTCGTTGTTGGCCGCGGTAAGACCGGTTCGCTCGTAGCCGAGGTGGCGAGCGCGCGCGGCCACTCGGTGCGCGCTGTCGGATCGGCGGAGAACGCCGGCGGGAAGGCGCTCACGCCGGAAGCGCTTGCGGACATCGATGTCGTGGTCGACTTCACGACTCCGCGCGCGGTGGTCGAAAATGTGGAAGCGTGTGCCCGCGCCCGCAAAAACATCGTGGTCGGCACCACCGGCTGGTACGACGAGATGGAGCGGGTCGGCGAAATGGTGAAGAAGGGCGGCATCGGCTTCGTTTACGGCGCGAACTTCTCGATCGGGGTGAACCTGTTTTTCGATATCGCACGCGCCGCGGCCGTGGCATTCGAGCACGGCTACGAAGGACGAATCCTCGAGCGCCATCACGTGCAAAAGAAGGACGCGCCGTCCGGCACCGCGATGGCGCTGCGCAAGGTGCTGCAGGAAGTGAGAGCTGGAGAGCTGCTGATCGGGTCGGAGCGTGAGGGAGAGGTCGTCGGATACCACGAACTGGTGCTCGAGAGCGACGCCGATACCATCACGCTGTCGCATAATGCCAAATCGCGCCGGGGCTTTGCCGAGGGCGCCGTTCGCGCGGCGGAATGGATCGCCCATCGCAAGGGCTTTTATGATTTCAAGGATGTTTGGCGGAGTTTAAGATAGCTTTTAGCTCTTGGCTCTCGGCTTTTGGCTCTTGCTTATTGCCGGCTCGCGCTAGCCGCGCGCGCATGCGAGCCAAAAGCTAAAGGCTAAGAGCTAAAAGCCAGTCTGCGGGGAAATCAAATGAAACAACTGTATGGCTGCGGGACCGCGCTGGTCACGCCCTTCAAGGCCGACGGGTCGGTGGATACGGCCGCGCTGCGGCGGCTGGTCGCCTGGCAGATCGAACACGGCATCGACTTTCTCGTGCCCTGCGGGACGACGGGAGAGACGCCCACGCTTTCGCATGACGAATGGCGGCACGTGGTGGAGACCACGGTCGATGTGGGTGCGGGACGCGTGCCGATTGTCGCAGGCGCAACGTCGAACAACACCGCCGAAGCCGTAGCCAAGGCCAAAGAGATTGCTGCCGTCGACGGCGTAGACGCGCTGCTGAGCGCGTCGCCCTACTACAACAAGCCGACGCAGGAGGGCCAGTACGAGCACTTCAAGGCGATCGCCGAAGCGGTCAACAAGCCGATCATCCTCTATAACGTTCCCGGCCGGACGGGCGTGAATATCGAGCCCGCGACGCTCGGCCGGCTGGCGCAGATCCCAAATATCGCCGGCGTGAAAGAGGCGAGCGGCAACATCTCGCAGATCGCCGAGGTGTTCCAGCACGTTCCGGAGGACTTCCTCGTCTTTTCCGGCGACGATGCCATTACGCTGCCGGTAGTCGCGCTGGGTGGAGTGGGGATTATCTCGGTGGCGTCGAACGAAATTCCGCGCAAGATGGCGGAGATGACGCGCGCGGCCATGGCGAACGACTGGAAGAAGGCGCGCCAACTGCATCGCCGCTACTTCGCGCTAATGCAGGCGAATTTCATCGAGTCCAATCCCGGGCCGGTGAAAG
>JBOGLI010000272.1:0-3866 GCA_050746165.1 Terriglobales bacterium
CTTCAGTCGTCGGTCTTCAGTCTTCAGGAAAACAGTCGCGGGGCCGAGAGGCCCCGCGAATTTTTTGTCCGCGGTTGGAATGGAGTAAATTGTTGGCGTGAATGGCGAGTTAAATAGGCTTCCAAACGTCGAGCAAGCCATCATCGAACCGCTCAAGCTTCACGGCTACTTGCTATCCTTATCGCATCCGCTCGGCCGGTTCAAGGCCCTTTTCTTTGCGGCCCTCGGGTTTGATGCGCCGCGATGGCACGAACTCGAAACAGCGTTTCGCGAACAGCACCTCAACCAGCCTGCGGAGTCGGTCGACAGCAATAAATACGGCGAGAAATTCGAGATTCGCGCTATGCTGAAAGGGCCTAATGGTAGATCCGCGCTGGTATCGAGCATTTGGATGATCGCGACCGACGAACACAGACCGCGCTTCATCACGGCGTACCCTGCGGAGGAACGATGACCTATTCGATGCTCGACGTGGTGGTACTCAATCGAGATCTGCCCAACCATCGCCTTAAGCGTGGTGATCTGGGAACCGTCGTCGCGGTGCATGAACCCGATGGCTTGGAAGTCGAGTTCGTCACCGCAGCCGGGAAAACCGAAGCCTTGGTTACTCTGAACACGACCGACGTGCGCGCGGTCGCGGATACCGATTTGGTCGCAGTACGACCAGTCTCGCGTATTGCATAGGCCGAACGTGCGCCGAACCGGGAAAATTGGCGCGGAGTAGCAGTCGCCGGCCATCAGTCCAGTTAAAACAGTCGCGGGGCCGAGAGGCCTCGCGATTTGTTTTGAGCGCCAGACAAGAAATCCTCGGTGTCAAAATCATCAATCCGTTTCACTGACGCTTACCTCAGCGCTCTTCGTATCCAGCCCAATCTCCCGACACTCGATCCCCGGTACGACGAAAAGCCCGCGAAGATCATGTGCGCGTCCAGCGAGTAGTTCTCCGCGATGTTGGCGTTCGAGAAGTGGTGGTACATGTAGCCGACCCTCACCGATTCGTTGTGCGGCAGCGCGAATTCCACTCCCGGCGCCAGATAGATCGTGAACTGCAAATTCGATCCCGCGGCCGAGAGGGCGCGTTGGGTGAAATAGAGAAAGCCGCCGTTGCAGGCGAGGAAAGGGTGGACGCGCCTTCGCGGCGCCAGCGTCATCTCCACGCCGATGGGGCTGAACCCGCCGCTGTACACGTATTCGCGCTTTCGTTGCGCCCCGTTAAATTTCAGGTCCCCGAGGACGGCCACCGGGCGCGCCTCGACAACGTAGCGGAAGTTCACCGGACCGAGATTCCCCACCGTCCTCGCCCAGCGAAAGGACAGCATGGAGAAGCGGCGGTCCTGCGCGGAAGCAAACGCATGTCCGTTGCCGAAAGCCTCTGCCGCCCAGACCGAATACTCGGTGTTTTGCAGCGCCGGCCGCTCCTGCGCCGTAGCCACCGCGGCCAGCACAACTGCCAGGATCACCACTGCCAGGGTTCGTCCTCCGGAGCTTCTCTCGCACGAACGTGCAAAATCCTGCGCTCGACCCGAATCGGTCGAAGCGGCTCTTGGAATTCCGTGAGAGAGGGCGCGAGTGTATGTCCGTTCCCGCGAGGAGGCCAATGGAAAATATCCAGACTTATTGGGCGGACGCGTGGCCAGCCGCCGCCGAATTCGCCCGGTGACTGTCGAACCATCCCACGACTCGTCGGTGAAATTCCTCCGGCTGTACCGACGACGCTCCGCAATGCTCCGCTCGCGGAACGATCCACAGCTCGGCGTGGTCGCGAGCGGCATTGAACAGTGCCTGCGAATTTGCGGGAGCAATATGCGTATCAGCGGCGCCGTGGATCAGAAGGATCGGCGCGTGCGTATGCTGAATCGCCCGTAACGGGCTTGCATCGGTAAGCCACACGCCGGTGCGCAGGCGCGCGAACACGAATGCCAACTCGACCATCGGCCGCGCAATTGTTTTACCGAGCCATGGCCCGGTGTTGGTCATCTGCCCGATGCGCTCGTAGGCGACCTCGCGGAATGTCTCGAACGGCGATTCCGCCACCGTCGCGCAGATTCGCGGATCGGCGGCCGTCGCCTGGATCGCTGTCGCCGCCCCCATGGACTCGCCCAGCAGGTACACGCACCGCGGCGAGGTGTTCACCTCCAGCCAGTCGATCCAACGGCGGATGTCATCTTTCTCGATCACACCATACGTCGCGTACTTACCGCCGCTCTCACCATGTGCACGCGCATCCGGAAGCAGGACGATATAACCCTCTGGCAGGAAATCTCCGGCAAAACCTTCAGCGCCCAATCGATTGTCGGACACGCCGTGCAGAATAATGACCGCGTCTCCGTTGTATCGCCGGGGGAGGACGAGGGATCCGAAAAGATGCGCACCGTCAGCAGCCACGATTGAGTGTTCCTGGACCGACGCGCGGTAGCCGGCTCCGACCATCTCCGGGTGGATGTCCTCCGCTGCGATCGGGCGGCGAGGCGGGTGAATGGCGATCTCGCACAACACGCCCGCGCCGAACAGCGAGACCAGCAGGTAGATCGTCGCGGCACTCCTGAGCACTCGGCGGGCTAGTTGCCGGAAATTCATATTCTAAGGCTACGAAAATAGATGAAGCTCAGTTCGGCACTTAATCCCGCAGTTCCTTGTGCGCGCTGATCGCATCTCTAATGGCAGTATCAAGATACGCGAGGTCAGAATTCATGGCTCGTATTTCCGGCTTGGAGAAGAACCAGGCGCCGTGGCACTTGCGCTGGTTCTACGGCGTGATGCGCAGGATGTTCGGCAAAGACTTGACTCCGGCGAAGATTCAAATGCGGCTACCCGGACTCGTTTGGGGGGCGATCGCCCTAGAGGCGGGGCTGCGCCGAAAGCGCCGCGTGTCGCTTCGTTACGTTCAACTCGGCAAAGTGCGCGCGGCCTCCCGCGTCGGCTGCCCGTTTTGAGTGGACGTCAATTCTGCCGTGGGCAGAAAAGCCGGACTCTCCGACGACAAACTGCTTGCCGTTCGCGGCGATGATCGTGCCCCATTCAACGATACCGAGCGCCTGGTGATTGAACTGGCCGACGCGATGACCGACACCCCGTCGAACATCTCCGACGATTCCTACAGCCGTCTGCGTGCCGCTTTTTCCGAGGAGCAGATCCTTGAACTCTCGGCCCAGATCGCGTTCGAAAACTTCCGCGCGCGGCTGAATCGCGTGTTCGACGTCGGCAGCGACGAACTGTATCGGCCGGAAGTGCCGAAATAAAACTTCGCTGTTGGGGTTTTCGAAAGCTCCTACTACTTCGCCGTGTCCAAACAAAAAGCCCACCCAAGCAAGTCTCGCTTGGGTGGGCCAACCTTCAGATCGGAACGAGTCCGATCAGAAGTCGAAGTGCATGCCCAGTTCGATCACGCGCGGCGTGTTGAGCTGCGTGCTGATCACGCCGAAGCTCGAAGGAGACTGCAGCGAGAGCGACGGATCGTTGAACTGAACATGATTGAAGACGTTGAACATCTGGACCGTCAGCGTGCTGCTGACGCGCTCCGTGTACTGGAACTTTTTCCCGACGGTAAAGTCGACGTTCCAGCGTGCCATGCCACGCAGCGTTCCGCTGATATTTCCGTTGGTGTCCTGGCTTAACAGCACCGGGCGGAACGATTGGAAGACGGCAACGGGATTTCCAAACAGGTTCAGGCCGGTTCCACCTTTCGCCGGATTGCCGGAGGTAGCCACGTTTGTCGCCGGATCGCCGGCGATGCCCGAGTGAATGCTGTTGCCGAACGTATCGGCCGCAATCGGCACCGCGCTGGCCGTGGCAGCCGATGATTGCCCGAATTCCTGGCTCGACCCCGCCGCGACCTTCAGCGGCAGCCCGCTGTACCAGCTCCAGAT
>JBOGLI010000273.1:0-3071 GCA_050746165.1 Terriglobales bacterium
CTTCCAGCACGATCAGCCAGAGGCCGCGGGTCAGGAGAAAACGCGAGAGCTCGCCCTTGGAGTGGTTGCCGCGCTGCATCCAGAGGAACGCGCCGAGACCGGCGGTGAACATGAAAACAGGCGCGCAGAAATGCGTGATCCAGCGGGTGAAGAAGAGCGCGGGCCAGGTGCGCTGCATGTTTTCCGGCTGAAACTGCTTGGCGGCCCAGTGGGTGAAATCGCGGACGTGGTCCAGCGCCATGATGATCATGATGGCGCCGCGGACGATGTCGATCTGCTGCAGGCGCTCGCGGCGATGCGCGATTGGGCCTTGCGATCCACCGCGAATTTCCGGAGATGCGGCAGTACTCAAGAGAAACTCACCCCGAAACTAGAATAGCCGAATGGCGGCGACTACTGCTTTCTCGGCGTGTAGTGGCGCTTGAGCCAGCGCGCCAATCCATCCAAACCCGGGAAGAGGACGCGCTCGGTGATGTTGGCCTGGTCGAGCTTGTCGCGCGCCTCCCACTTCAATTCGGCAGGGATCACGATGCGGCGAACGAGGTCGGGGTGCTGTTGTTCGAGCCAGCAATCGAGGCGCGCGTCGGGGCGCGACATCAGCGAGAAGATGGAATACTGGTTGACGATGCGCTGATCGAGCGACGGCGGCTCGAGGAAAACCGCGAAGTCATCGCCGCTAAGCTTCTCCAATTCGACGAGCGACGAGACCGTCCCTTCCAGCATCTCCACGGTGAACGCGTTCGAGCGCTCTTCCCCGAGCACGGCGCGCAGTTTTTTCGGGAGGTGCTGGTGGACGCCGACGTAATCGACGGCCCAGATGGCACCGTCGCGATGAAAGACGCCCAATTCGGTGGTGGCAAAGTGCAACGCCACGTAGGGCGAATAGCTCCAGTCGAGCAGGCGCGTGGGTAGGCCGTGATGCTGCGCGAGGGCCAGCCAGTTCCATGCCGAATCGCCGGGGACGGCGTCGCGACGGGCGTACTTCTTGAAATTGCGCAGCAGGTGGTACTCGAACTCGCGGACCGCGCCGCCGAGTTTCACCAGGCTGGTGCTGAGGTCAGCCGTGGCGTCGGCCATGCCGCGATAGACGAAATTGGACCGGAAGCGCCCGATATCGGCGTTCCAGGTGCTCGCGAAGAGCTCGCGATTGAGTTCGGTCCAGTCGCTGACGCGGACATCGTCCATACGGCAATGGTACGTGCGGCTGGCGCCAAAAACAAAGCCGCCGCGGATGAACGCAGATAAACGCGGATCAGAATTGAAATCTGATCCGCGTAAATCCGCGAAATCCGCGGCTGATTGTTCTTACTCTTCTTCGGTCTTGGTCTCGACCACCTTGGTTGTCGCCAAGGTCATGTTCGGGTCACCGACCTTGAAGCGGGCGAAGCGGCGCACGGCGATCGACTCGCCCAGCTTGCCGACCTTCGAGGCAATCAACTGCGAGATCGACATGGTCTGTTCCTTGATGAAGGGCTGCTCGTACAGGCAGACCTCCTCGTAGAACTTGCTCATCTTGCCCTCGACGATCTTCTCCACCACATTGGCGGGCTTGCCGGTGGCGGCGGCCTGCGCGCGGCAGATGTCCTTTTCCTTCTCGTAGGCCTCGGGCGTGACGTCTTCCTTCTTGATGTACTTCGGATCGGTGGCCGCGATATGCATGGCGATGTCGTGCACCAGCTCGGCGAAGTCCTCGGTCCGGGCGACGAAGTCGCTCTCGCAGTTCACTTCCACCAACACGCCGATCTTGCCGCCGGCGTGGATGTAGCTGGAGACGCTTCCTTCGAGCGTAGCGCGCGAGGCCTTCTTGGCCATGACGGCGGTGCCGCGCTTGCGCAGCCACGTAACCGCGTCGTCCATGTTGCCCTTTGACTCGACGAGGGCCTTCTTGCAATCCATCATGGGCGCGCCGGTCTTGTTGCGAAGCTCGCTGACTTGGGCGGCGCTGATGTTCGGGGTCTCTGTACTCGTACTCATTTCCTCTCCTGACTTGCATCGGCCTTCGTGACCGGCGGGCAAGGAACAGCCCGGCGTTTTCTTGCAACGCTCGCCGCCTGGTTCTTCAGGGGTGACCGCTACGGTAGGCACTTGAATCCGTTCCTTACAACTGGACCCGCGCCGGGCCTGCGCGCGGGTCGCGATTTACTGGTGACTGGTTACCGGCGACTGCTTACAGCGTGTGTGCGTCGGCGCGCAGCTCGTCGGTTTCCGGCTCGACGTCCACATCCACCTTCGACGGCTGCTTGCGGATGCCTCCGCCCAGCGCCTCTTCCAGGTTGACGTCGCCCTCTTCGACCGGCGGGGCTTCCGCCTCCGGCTCGCCCGCTTCGGCGCTCTCGGCAGCGGCGTGCAGGTCGGCCATCTGCTTGTCGGTGGCGAATTGCGCGCCCTCGATGACGCTATCGGCGACCTTGCTGGCGAACAGGCGAATCGCGCGCAAAGCGTCGTCATTGCCAGGGATCACGTAATCCACTTCGCTGGGATCGCAATTCGTATCGACCACGGCGACCACCGGGATGCCCAGCTTGCGGGCCTCGCGTACGGCGATCTGCTCCTTGTTGGAGTCGATCACGAAGACAGTATCCGGAAGGCGATTCAATTCCTTAATGCCGGCGAGGTTCGCCTCGAGGTGCTTACGCTCGCGCTCGAGCTTGATGACTTCTTTCTTTGGCAGCAGCTCGTAGCGGCCGTCGGTGGCCATCTCGTCGAGCTCTTTCAGGCGCTTCACCGATTTCTGCACGGTGACCCAATTTGTCAGCAGCCCGCCCAGCCAGCGCTGGTTGATGTAGAACTGGCCGCAGCGCTTGGCCTCTTCGGCAATGGCATCCTGCGCCTGGCGCTTGGTGCCGACGAAGAGGATGGTCTTCCCTTCGCCCGCCGTGTCGGTGACGAACTTGGAAGCCTCTTTGAACATCTTCAGCGTCTTCTGAAGATCGATGATGTAAATACCGTTGCGCTCCCCGAAGATGTATTCCTTCATCTTGGGGTTCCAGCGCTTGGTCTGGTGCCCGAAGTGGACGCCCGCTTCGAGCAGCTCTTTCATGGTAATGGTAGCCAATCAACCTCCTTATTGG
>JBOGLI010000274.1:0-5483 GCA_050746165.1 Terriglobales bacterium
GAGTTTCATCAACCGGATCGTGATTTCGTGGTACGCCTTCCAACGCTTCGCCGCGTTCGGCGGTCTGTCGATCACGATTGCGGGTTGACCGGCGACGTACTCCTGTACCGATTCAAGCAGGGGCTCGACTCGCTCCGCAATCCACGCCGCGAGTCCGGAGCTGCCGGTTTCTGTGGCGTCAGTCGTGGCTGCGGCGATCATCAACGCGCGATAGTTGCGGAGCAGTTCGGCGGGCTGCCGGTGTATGGAACGCATGACGCTCGCTTGCCCACGCTCCGCAGCTCGCCGCTCTGCACGGTAGCAAGCGAAGCACAGCCCATGCGCGGCGATCTCTTTATGCTCGCCGCCGCACTTCTCGCACGTCCCCGTCCGGTGATCGCCCATCGACAATCCCGCCCGCATGTTGTGATGCGGAGAAACGTGCTTACGAGTGCATTTTATTTTCGACTGAAGATGCGTTCTCGCCAGTATTTATGCGGGTAAAACGCACGTCGCAATTTCACGCGATGCACTCACGCGGAGGACTGACGTGCTATGACTACGGCGTTTTTTACTCGCCGCCTAGGGCGTTCTCATCAATGGCACACCTAGCGGGCTGCGGTATAACCGTGGCATTCGTCGCCACAAACTGACGTAGCAAGCCGACGTTAGACTGTACGCGCCGAATCGGTAAGCCTTGCGCGCTGGTATCGTAACCTAATGCAAGGGATAACGCGCGCGCTGCCCGCCCGGGCAGAGGGGAACGAACGGAAACCGGGCCGTTGCTTGCACTCCCTACGGGGAAGCGACGGACACGGCGAACTGTAGTTCGTAGCCTCCGGGGATCAACCCGGAGTGTATCTGTGTCCCTTACATCGCAGGAAATTCTCACCGTCGAAGACGCAGCCACGCTGCTGCGCCTTGAGCCCGAACAGATTTACCAGCTCACTCGCGCTCGCGCGCGCTGCCGCGCTTCCAAGCCGATTCCGGTCATTCATGTCGGAAAGTTTTTGAGATTCCGACGAAGCAGTTTGCTTCAGTGGTTGAGCGAACTGGAAAGCTCCGGCGCGGCGGTGACGCGGTGACGATCTGCGAACACGATTTCCTGATCTTTCCAGATAGTGACCGGCCACTGGTGGAGGAAATGACAGGACAGAATTTGGGCCGCGTCACCAAGGCGATCCGCTGTCCGGTGTGCTTCCCCACATGTCCGCCGGGACTGCCGCCATACGAACACGGCGACTACATCCGCTTTGGTTGGGCGCGTACCGTTCGCGCGGCGGCCCGGAAGTGGGGCCCGTATCCGCTTTGCGATGGCGCAGCGTTCGATGCGCTGGTTTCCGACTGCCGCGCGCACCTAGAACGCAAACGCGACGCCCTGACGCTGATCGCAATCGTTGGCCGCGCTCGGAAGGCGACCGCGACGCGGCCAGCTTGCGCGCCGGTGCCGCTCGGTTGGGGTACGTTCGCCATGCAAGGCTACGTCCGCGAAACTCTCCACTACTTCTTCATAGACCGCTGGCGTAAAGCACAGAGGGAAACCGAGCTGCCGCGCGTCGCCGCTGACGCAACTGGCGAGGCAGTGACACCAAACGGCGAATCGTGGGAGGCGCTTTCAGGTGCGCTCGATACCACGCTCGACATAGCAAACAAGCTGGCGAAGCTGCCGCCCCATCAGCGGCGCGTGTTCCATGCGCGCCACGTCGAGCGGTTGCCGTGGGCCGAGATTCTCGACAAGTACCACATCCGCACGCGAACAGGGCGACGGCATCTGCGGGCTGCGGAAAGAGCACTGCGGGCGCAGCTCGCATAACCACAACCACAGGCAGGCCGGAGTGAACGCGGGGCCGGGACAGACAGGGGAGAACAGCAATGAAAAGAGACGACGTACTACTGATTGCCGCCGCGATCATTTGCGCGGGCACGGGTTGCGACGAACGAGAAGCTGTGAATGCAGCTAGAACACTTGAAGGGCGCTTGGCTCACGCCTTGTATCCGGGCAGGCCCATCGTGGGCGTGAAATCGTCGCGGAAGGCTGAGGCGCGCCAGAGCAGCCGGAGGAAGAAATGAGTGCGCCTGAGACGGACGCGAGAGTAGTGGAAGCGGTGCGATCAATTCGCGCACTGAGGAACCTGACGAAGATGACCGGCAACATCACGCGGCGGACGCAAAGCGAAATTCTCGCGGCGCTGCCGGGTGAGGTGTTGGTGACTGTGGCGCAAATCTTGACTGAGACTGAGGAGAATGACCGTGGACAACTTCGCTAACGCCGTCGCTGCCGCTGGTGCCGACGCCAGAACACTTGCCCTCGCACTCGCCGCTGCTGGCGTCCCGCTGGTTCCGATTCCATCCGGGCAAAAGGCTTGCACGCTCAATAAATGGCCGGACGCCACAACAACTGACGCGGCAACTATCGCAGCGTGGTTTGCTCATGGGCCGTCGAATTACGGGTGCGTCGGCAAGCTGGATGGCTTCGTGATCCTCGATTGCGACGTGCCGGGTGTGCCAGAGATGATCGCAGGCGACAAAGGACACGCACTACCCGACTCGTTCACGGTGACTTCAGCGGGAAAGCGGCTCCCACACATCTACTTCAGGCATACCGAGCGCAGCCGTGCGCTTGGAAACCGTAAGAGTGCGGGCCTGTTCGATTGGCAGGCGCACAATAAATATGTCGTGGGGCCGGGATCGCAACTGGCGAACGGCGCGACTTACGATGTCGCCAGCAACGCGCCGATTGCGGACTGCCCTGATTGGCTCGTCGATTGGATCGCCGCGCAAACGATGCCGGAGAAGCCGAAGGGCGCGGCGAACTATCCCGAAGTCAATGAGAAGTTCGACATCTACGATTTCCTCGCGCACTACGGTCTAAGCGCGGATGAGGATGGGCATTGGTTCATTACTGACGTGTGCCCCGTCGCGGGGCGCAAGCATCAGCAGAGCACACGAACGGGTTTCTACTATGACGGGAGCGTGCTTGGCTTTAAGTGCTTCGCTGGTGGATGCGCCGGAAACGAGATGACCGTTGGCGACGTAATCAAACATCTAAACAAATCAACTGGCAGCGTCGTGCGGCTGCCGTACCCCGGTGTTATCTGGAAGGACGCGCCGCAGCGGACGTACAAGCAGACGGACGGCGGGAACGCGGAGCGACTGGTTGCACTGCACGGCGAGAACTTCCGATTTCTTCAGGACGCAAAGCAGTGGTTGCATTGGGATGGCCGACGTTGGAAGCGCGCGGCGGATCGCGCCATCCATCAGGCGGCGAAAGCGACCGTCGCGGCCATGTATCAGAGCATAGCGTCTATCGAGCAGGAGGACGAGCGTAAGCGTTTTGCGAAGTGGTGCGCTCAGGCGGACTCACGCGCCGGACGCGAGAATATGGTCGCGCTCGCAAGGCACGAGGCCGAAGTCGCAGCGGATGACGCCTTGTTCGATACCGACGCGCTGCTGCTGAACGTAGAGAACGGAACGGTTGACCTTTGCACGGGACACTTGCGGGCGCATCGCAGGGAAGATTTGATTACAAAGCTCTGCCCGGTCATGTTCGATCCCGCCGCGCAGTGCCCGCGCTGGCTGCAATTCCTGACTGAAACGTTCAGCGATCAACCCGACGTAACCCCATTCCTTCAGCGGTCACTCGGGTACACGTTGACCGGCGAGACGAACGAGCAGTGCTTCTGGTTGCTCATCGGCGCGGGCCGGAACGGTAAGAGCACGATGCTGAACGCAGTGCAGCACATCCTAGGCGACTATGCGGCGGCGACATCCTTTGACACGTTCGCGGCGAAGCGCGCCGATGCGGCGATCAATCCCCGCGACGGGTTGGCGGCGCTGGCCGGAAGTCGATTGGTGCGGGCGTCGGAATCGGATGAGGAAAAGAGATTCAGCGAAGCACTACTGAAGGCGATCACGGGCGGCGAACAGGTGCGGACGGCGCGCATGTATCAGGAAGATTTCGCGTACAAGCCGACGTACAAAATCTGGTTGTCGTCAAACCACGAACCGACCATTCGCGGGACGGATGATGGCATCTGGCGGCGCGTGCATCGGGTGAACTTCCGTCAGCAAGTCGCGCCGGAGCACGTTGACCGTGCCTTGGATGAGAAGCTCGCTGCTGAAGCTCCCGGCATTCTGAATTGGATGTTGGCCGGACTGGCCGACTACCGCGCGGGCGGACTGCGGGTGCCACAGGCGGTGAACGAGGCGACGGCGGGCTATCGGCAGCGGCAGAATCCCGTACGGGAATTTTTGGCCGAACGGTGCGACTTGAGCGATCCCACTTCGGAAACGCCAACGGCAGTCTTACTGGCCGAGTTCAATCAGTGGGCCCGTTTCAGACGGCAGCCGCACCTCAACCCGTCAGCCTTTGGGCGTGCGATGGCGTCAGCCGGATACAACTCGCGGCGGTCAAACGGGCAAACACTGACTGCCGGGGTGTCCATCAATTTCAATGCCCATCAGGGCGGGCCTGCGGTCACGTTCGGCGCGACTCGATAGCGCGGGCGGGCTGCCGTCCAGTGCAGACAGTGCAGATAAATGGCTGTTTCCGGAAAGTATCCTATAGAGTCTCTCGCGTAAGGACTTTCCGGAAAACGGTGTTTATCTGCACTTACTGCACTGATTGAGGTCGGGACGCGCGCTGTTCGCTTGAGAATTTGTGATTCGTAATTGAGACATGCATCACAAATCGTGCTACTCTTTTAGGGTATGTACCTCGATTTGTTGATCGCTGAATTGCTGGAGAGTGGTTTACACGTCGGTGATGAATTGCGACAGGTGACACCGCTAGTAACTCATTCGATGGCGTATGTGGGCCCGATAGGCCCGAACGGTGAGGACGTGCTGAACGCCCCGAAGGGCGGCGTCGCAACGTTGATGCACTTGGCCGAAGTTATAAAGGATGGGCCCGTTACGATTGGTGAGCGCGGGCCGCAGACGTGGGCAGAGCAGGTATCTGTACAGCAACGCGCGCTTCAAGCACGCGGTACACCGAATCGACTGGTGGAAACGAACTGCGAGCACATCACCCATTGGGTTCGGACTGGCCGCAAAAAGAGCCCACAACTCCAGTTCGCGGTCGGTTTCGCTGTCGTTGCAGCCATCGCAATTTGGGGTTGATTGGCACACGCGCCCGCAACCGTCGAAAATCGCGCTGGATCGCCGGGAAGCGCCCGGTTTAGTAGTGACACTACTGACTGTCGAGCGGTTTCGCTATCCGCCACTCACCCGCAAACAACTGAAAACACGCTACTTTTTGTCGCTGTCCCTCGTTTGTCCCTCACCTGTTCGGCGCTCTCGCGCTTGCACAACGGCCCCATTTTGACGCGATCCGCGCGGGTGAACGTCTAACCCGCTGAAAACACACGTTCAACCCCCAACCACCACCCGCGCCGCAGCTCGATAACTGCCGCGACTGTGCGCGCGCGCAGCCAACCCGAAGTAAGTCGCGTATTATCAGCGACTTGGGAAGCATTCTTTCGGAAAACGGCGAGGGGGTGGGG
>JBOGLI010000275.1:0-2108 GCA_050746165.1 Terriglobales bacterium
CCGCGGCTCCGGATATTTCGTCGCGCGGCACAAAAGATATCCGGAAACTGCAAGTATTGAACTCGGGCCGCCGCCAAGCTCAGATCCCATACTCGGTTTTACGCGCAGTTCTTTGGGAGGACCAGACGTTGCCATTCCGGCCGGCTCCGGCTTCCTTCCGGCCAGCTGGTTCGCCGACGCAATCCCGCCATCCATGTTCTCCAAGTTCGGGAGAGCCGCGGTGGCGGCGACGCCGGCTCCGATTCAAGGTGACCCACAGTTGCTCGACTTGCTCGTCGAGAAATTACATCTCGCCGGAATTCCAGCGGCGCCGCGAAACGTGGTGGTTACCTTCGGCGCCTCACAGGCATTCGACCTGATCGCAAGGAGCGTCCTCGCGCCCGGCGACACTGTACTCGTCGATGATCCGGGCTACTTCGTGCTTCCGAGCCAGCTCAAGGCACACCGCGTACATGTCGTCCCTGTACCCCGATTGGCCGACGGGAGTGCCCTGGATGTGCTCGAGGAGGTTGCTCGTCTGCACCGACCCAAAATATTCTTCACGCAGACGCTACTCCACAATCCGACAGGTACTACGGCGTCTGCCGCTAATTGTCATGGCGTCTTGAAGATCGCGGACACATATAACTTCCTCATTGTGGAGGATCATGTCTATAGTGACCTCGGGCCGCCACATTTGATATCACTCGCCCAAATCGACGAGCTTCGGCGCGTCATTTATGTAGGAAGCTTCACCAAGGTTCTTAGCCCAGGCATACGCATTGGCTTCGCCGCGGCGCCGAACGGACTGATAAGGCAACTCATCGAGGCGAAGATTCTGACCGCCTTGACTGGTTCGGCACTCGACGAGGTCATCGTCCGCGAGGTCTTGGCGAGCGGCAAATATCGCAAGTACATCGCACGTCTTCGTGACCGCTTGACCAAGGCGCGATCCTTTACTGTTCAGATGCTGCGTTTCGCCGGCCTGAGGGCCGAGAATCCGGCTGACGGTGGTCTATTTCTCTGGGCGCAGCTACCCCCATCCGTGGACGCGCTCGCGCTCGCGCGGCACGCGAGAGGGGCGGGTATTTTGTTGGCTCCGGGGCTGATGTTCTCACTCTCCGGAGGTGCCAATGACCGTTTGAGATTCAATGCCGCATACGGAACCGATCCCTCATTGGTGCAGTTTCTCGCTGAGCGGTGCAAGGGATGCGCCTAGGCCCCGCACGATGAAGCGTTCAGGAAGTTGTCGACAACGGGCTTCACCAGCCTGTAAAGCAGACATTCGGAAAGCCAGCACGCTGGATCAGCACCAGCCGATCGCATGCCCATAGATTTCAAAGCGGGCAGACTGCGGCGGATAAGAAAATGCCGCTGCCGACCGCTGATCGTCAGCGACGGCAGTTAGCCAGCGCTTCGAACCTTACGGGCGTAGGACGACAACGGGCGCCGGTGCCACCACGACGGCACGCGGATGGTAGTAATAGCCGCGAGCAGGAGCCACAACGCAGCCTGTCAGCGTAAGGATGCCTAGTGGGATCACTAACATAATCAGCCGCTTCATCGCCTGTCTCCTCAGAATAACCGTCCGTGCAGTACACAACGCACGGGGCATCGGCAGGGTGACAGCGCATAGGCCGCATTCGGCGCGCTGCAGGCTCGCTTTCGCGTAATTAGCGGGCTAGAGCAGAATCGAACGGACAAAAATGCCAATGGCGATAGAAACCACGAGGAACAGGACTGTTGAGATGATGTAAGCGGTCCAGAAAGCGCTTGGAGCGGTATAGCGGTTCACGGGATCGAGTCCGACCCGGATTTGGCCGCTGCGAAGCGGGTATCCGATGACCACGACCGCAACGATGAGCCACAAACCTATAAGGAGGTAGATGACTTCTCTGGAGGTCATAATTCGATCTTGTCAGGCCTGGAATGGTGGTGCGCCAGCTTGTAGACCTGCCCGCTGTCATCGGCTCGCCATCGAACCGTACCTTCGTACAATGGACGCGATTCAACTTTCATGGCCCAATCGCGCTCCTGTATTCGCGACCGGATAAGGGAGTTCGGACGATGAAGAGGAAAATCATGCCGATCGGTATGGGTATAGCGGTGGCGCTCGCCCTCCTTACTAC
>JBOGLI010000276.1:0-8603 GCA_050746165.1 Terriglobales bacterium
TCCCTGACGATCGTCGCGATCAGTTCGGCGCGCAGCCCCTCTTTGTATTTGTCGAGCGCGCGATTCACGGCTACGGCGATTCTCTCTTCGTCGAGCTGCGACGCCGGAATCTCCTTTGCCGCTTCCATGCTGGCCTCGATCGACTGCGCTTCCTCGACCGGCGCGGCCTCTCCCATCGCCTCGCGTTCCTGGTGTACCTGGTCCAGTTCGGCGGCAAACTGCGCGACCAGTTCTTCCGGGATCGGCGCGCTCGCGGCCGCCGGATGTTCCGGAGCGGGTTCCGGCTCCACCGCCAGCGCGGGGGCCGCGGCGGCACCCGACGAACTCACTGCAAACGCGCGCTGCATCTCTGCTTCCATCTCCGCCGCTGGTGACTCCTCGAAGGCGGTGGCGTGCGCAGGTTCCTCGTACGTTTCAATCTTCTGCGTGCTGATTTCCGGCGTGGATTCCTCAACCGCCACCGGTGCGGGTTCTTCCGCCGGCGCTTCTTCGGTCATCGCCACTCCGACAGGAATCTCCTCCGCGTTCTCTACGCCGAATCCAGTCGCGAAGTGCGACATCTCGTCCGCATCGGTGACCAGCGCGGGATCCACTCCGACCGAGATGTCGGGACTCTCGATCGACGTAGTTTCCAACTCAGCCGCGGTCGTGACCTCGATGGACGGCGCCAGGGGCGCTGAGGTCGGCTCGAATTCGGCCGGCGGCGCCGGCTCGAAATGCGCCTGCATGCCTGGCATCTCGAACGCCGGCATCTCCGCGGTAGTTTGTCCGATTTCCAGGTTCGGCATCTCCAGCGGGGCGGGCGCCGTTTCGTGCATCTCGAATGACATCGGCGCGGCGTCCACCGGCGCCTCGGCTGCCGGTTCGCCGAATGACGGCGCTGGCGTGCTTTCCATCGCGAACGCGGGCGTCTCCTCGACGGCTGGTTGTTGCTCGATCGCGAACGCGGGCGCTTCCGCCGCCGGTGCCGCCTCCGCGTAATCGTCCATGAACGCCGGTGCCGACGCCATCTCGTGCGGCACTTCGACCTTCGCGGGTGCGGCCTCTTCCCCCGCATCCGACTTCCATTCCTCGTAGCTCGCGTCCTTGAACTCTTCCACCGCGGCCATCTTGATGGTGTGCGCTTCTTCCGCGGGTTTCATCTTCTTTTCGAACTTCTGCACCACCGCCACCAGGTCGGTGGCCTCGAACGGCTTCACCATAAAACCGTCGGCGCGCACGCGGTTTCCGTCCGCCTGGTTGTACGGCTCCATGTTGGTGGCCGTCAGGATGACCGTGACGCCGGCCGTCGCCGGGTCCTGCTTCACCTTGTCGCATACCTCCAGGCCGGTGTAGCCGGGCATGAACACGTCGAGAATGAGAAGTTGGGGTTTTTCGGCGGCGATCTTCTTCACCGCGGCGGCGCCGTTGCTTACGGCGATTACTTCGTAGCCGGCGTCGGTCAGGATCTTCGACCCCATGCGCTGCGCCGTGATGTTGTCGTCTGCCAGCAGTACTTTGATGGACACTTGAGCCTCGTCGCGGGAGGGAGAACGTGGCAGGAAAGTTACTTTTATTTCGCTCGTAAGTCAACTGCTAACAGCCTTTTCCAGCGTTTTCAGGGACCCTGCCGCGGCCTGAAACATTCCCTCCGGGCCATTCGTATTGTACTGTTGGCCGGATACTTGGGCCATCCAGGAGGCAAGATGGGAACCACCTCGCGCGTGCCCGGACGGGTGATGCACAACATGGTAACAACCGCGTTCGATCTCGACGGCTATCGCACCGTCCGCAACCTCGGCGTCGTGCGCGGAATCACCGTCCGCTCCCGCTCCGTCCTCGGCAATATTGCCGCCGGGCTGCAGACGCTCGTCGGCGGCAACATCACCATCCTCACAGAGTTGTGTGAGAAAACCCGCACCGAGGCGTTCGACCTGATGATCCAGCACGCCTCCGAGCTCGGCGCCAACGCCATCGTCGGCGCCCGCTACGACGCCACCGAAATCATGCAGGGCGTCACCGAAGTGCTCGCCTACGGAACGGCCGTAGTTGTCGAACCGAAAGCATGAACTCACGGTGTTAGAATGTGTTCATGGGGAACACACGCAGCTCGACTTTGAGTGTCCGCCTTCGTCCGGAAGTCAAGCGACGGTTGTCGAAACTCGCTAAGGACTCGGGGAGAAGCTCGAACTTCCTCGTTTCAGACGCAGTGGAAACCTATGTCGCCGATCAGGAACGCTTACGGGCTGAAATCAGGGAAGCTGATCGCGAGGTCAAAGCCGGCCATTACATCCCGCACGATGAGATGAAGAAGTGGCTGCTGTCGTGGGGGACAAAGAACGAACTGCCTCCGCCTCGCTGCGCCTGCGGCAAGGTTCATGACGACGAGGTGCTCTGACGGTAGAACTCTACTGGTCGCGACGAGCCCGCACGCGCTTGCAGGAAATCCGTTCCTTCGCTGCATTGGACAAGCCGGCAGCTGCTGAGCGTCTTGCGATTCGCATCGTTACTGTCGTCGAAGCGCTCCGTGAACATCCTTTGCTCGGGCGCAAAGGCGGTGAACCCGGTGTTCGTGAACTCGTAATCGGCGGCACACCATATATCGTGCATTACAGGTTAAGCGGAAACCGCGTTAAGATTGAGACTATTTGGCATGGCGCCCAGCGTCGACCATAGCCTGCGCCCCTTCATTCCGGGGAAAACGAAAGGCCTGATCGCCGTCGACCAAGCCCCCCTTACTACCAACTCCTTACTGCTAACTCCTGCTTTTACGCTGCCCTGCTCAGCTCGCTCAGCGCCATGACCGCCAGCTCCAGCCGGTCGCGCGCGCCCGTTTTGTTGAAGATGCTTTGCAGGTGCCGTTTGACGGTGTTTTCGCTGATCCCCAGCTCACGTCCGATGTCCTTGTTCTTGAGTCCGCGCGCGATCAGCGCCGCAATCTGCCGTTCCCGCTCCGATAGCCGCTTCAGGTTCGACGGCTCCTGCTCCTCGCGCGACTGGCCGGCCATCGCGCTCAGCACCTGCTGGGCAATTTCTTCTGAGAACGCCAGTTCCCCATTCGCGACCGTGCGGATCGCCGCGAACAGCCTCTCCGGCCCTTCACTTTTCAGCACCAGCCCGCGCGCCCCCAGCCGTACCACCTGCACGTAGTCCGGCTGGCTTTCCGACGCCGTCAGTACCACCGCGGCCACGCGATGGCCGCCCCGGTCCAGTGTCCGCAGTACCTCGAAACCGTCCCCGCCCGGCATGAACAGGTCGAGTACCAGCACGTCGGGCTGGCGTTCCTGCACCAGTTGCATCGCTTCGTTGCCGTTGCTTGCCTTGCCCACCACCTCGAGGTCGGGCTGGCTGCTGAGCAGCGCGGTCATCGACTCGCGCAGCACCGCATGGTCGTCGGCGATCACGATCCGGATCTTGTCGGCCATTATGAACTCGTCACCCCTGGGAGTGCCCGCCTTCTGCATCTCTTGGGATGTATGCGGCGGGCTAAGGGATTCCTGCCTCTCCTGCTTAGTTACTTTCAAGTTATCCTTTCGTCACAGGTCCACCCCGGAATCCAGCCCCAGCCCGTGGTATATTCCGCTTCAAAGCGGAGGCACCGGTGACGATCGACGAAGAACTGAACGTGCTGGAAGAAAACGTTCGCCGGCTGAAGGTTGAGTACGACATGTATTTTGGCGGTGGCGCCAAGCGGCCGCCCAACGACACTGAGTGGCGTGTCCAAACCGCGCTCAAGAAATACAGCGAGGGCTCCAAGCTCACCTACGCCCAGCGCTTTCGCTTCAACACCATCCAACAACGCTACGCAAAATTTTCCGATCTCTGGCGCCAGAAGGCCAAGATCAAGGAAGAAGGCTACCGCCGTCCCCAGGACGCCGTCCTCGGCATCACCGGTATGCGCCAAGCCGAGGAGCATGCCGCCGCCGCCGCCCTCGAAGGCGAAGCTTCTAACGAGCCGTTTAAGGTCGCCTGTTCCGACGTCAACGCCGACCCCGAGTCGGTCAAAGCCCTCTTCAATGCCATGATGGATGCCCGCAAGAAGGCCGGACAGGCCGTGGACCCCAACAGCTTCGAATCGTTCAAGCGATTCGTCTCCGGCAAGACCGACCAGATCCGCAAGGAATATGGCTGCCACTCGGTCGAGTACTCGGTCGAATTGCAGGACGGCCAGGTCAAGCTCAAAGCCAAGGCAAAGGTCTAGTTCTACTGGAAGCTTGCCGCTCCGGCTCGGTTAGTCCTTCTCGCAATCCGCGGGCAGCGAAAAGCAGGAATCTGCTTTCCTCCGCGTGCTCTGCCTCTCTGCGTCCTCTGCGCTGACGGTTTTGTTTCGGAATGCTCTCTAGTCGCGCCCTACTTTCCCGCGTTTGCCACCTGCCGCGCCGGGTAGTACCCTTGGCGCGCCTGTACCTTCAGGTCCTTCTGACGCGTCGACACCGTAATGTGCCGGTAATCCGCTCCGGCATCGCCACCCTGGTCCGGCGTGTAGCCCAGGTTGTACTCGTTGCGCAGTTCGTCCTGGATCTGCGCGTAAATCTTATCGATCGAATCCTTCTTCGACACGACGAACATGTGTCCGCCCGTCTCGCGTGACAGCCGTTCCAGCACTTTCTTGCCGTCCACAGAATTCTCGCCCTGTCCTCGCCCGCCGCCGCGTCGCCCGCTGCCTCCGGGATATCCGCCTCCCCCACCCGGCCAGCCGCCGCCACCACCGGGCCACCCGCCACCGCGACGTCCACCGCCTCCGCCGCCCCAGGGGCCACTCGCTCCGAACCGCCGGTCGCCGCCTTCTTCTCCCGCGTAGTAGATCGAGTACACGATCGTATTGGCACGCTGCGCGGATTCAATCGCATCGTCCAGCGACATCTTGCTCCCGTGATCGACTCCGTCGGTCAGCAGCACGATTGCCTTCCGGCCTTCCTGCTTCTGCAGGACTTCGTCGGAGGCAAGGAAAACCGAGTCGTAGAGCAGCGTGCCCGCGCCGAATCCACCGCCACCCCTGCCCGACCGTCCTCCTCCACCGCCGCCGTAATTGCCGTCTCGCTCTTCCTGCAACTCCTGCAACCGCGAATCCAATTTTTCGGGCGAAGTCGTCACGTCCTGCAGCAGTTCCACCTCGTGATCGAAGTGGATCAGGAAGGCCGAGTCCTTGCCCGGCCGTAGCACCTCGTTGACGAACGCCAAGCTTCCCGTTCTTTCTTCGTTCAATGTCTTGCGCTGGCTTCCGCTGGTATCCACCAGCAGCCCCAAGGTCAGCGGCAGCTCCGTCTCTTTCGCGAAATACTTGATTGTTTGCGGCCGCCCGTCCTCCTCGAGGATGAAGTCGTCTTTGTTCAGGTCCTTCACGATCTGGCCGTTCTTGTCGCGCACCGTGGCCAACACGTTCACGACTTTCACGTCCACCTTGAACGTAGGCGCCGCCTCCTGCGCGAAGGCAGCGAGGGACGCGACCGCGCCAAACACGAATGCTCTCGATAACGATTGAAACTGCATGGGGTACTCAGGATGTCTCAGCTAAAACTAACACGCCTGAAAGGAAAATGTCTCTGTATTCTGCGAGATGGATGCGCGCGCAGAAATGAAAAGCATTCCTCTGTGTCCTCCGCGTCCTCTGTGTCGAGTCCCTGGGTTACCCCGCGTTTGGATACGCCAGCTTTTGTCTTTCGAAGATCTCCCGCACTCGCTCCAAAGTGTCGATTTCTCCCGGCAGCTTGTCCGGCCTTAACCGCACGATTCTCGGAAACCGCAGTGCGTACCCGCTATTGTGCCGGTCCGATTCCATCACCGCGTTAAACGCCACCTCGATCACGATCTTCGGCTCGACCTCGCGCCAGAATCCGTGGTCTTCCACCGTATGTTCCAGGAACCACCGCGTCATCTCGGCGATTTCCTTGTCCGTCAGCCCCGAATACGCTTTCCCAACGTTCACCAATCGGCCCCCATCGGCGACCGCGAACGTGTAATCGCTCAAAACCTTCGCGCGTTTCCCGTGTCCCCACTCGACGGCCGTCACCACCACATCCAGCGTGGCCAACTCGCGTTTCAGCTTCAGCCACGATTTGCCCCGACGTCCCGGCGCGTACGCCGACGCCAGGTCCTTGATCATCAGCCCTTCATTGCCTCGCGCCTGCGCCTCGTCGAACATCCGCGCCAGCTCTTCCGACGAATCCGCCCGCAGCACCGGCGCCCGTATCACCGCCGCCGTTCCGGTATTCGTATGCTCTTCAATCGCCGGTTCGAATTGCAGCGTGCCCTGCGCGTCCCGCAGCCGTTCATGCTTCGGGTGGCGTGCCGTCGCGAACAGGACGTCGAGAATCGTGTGCCGCTCGCGCAACGGCCGGTCCAGCACCAGCTCGTTATCGGCGTACAACACGTCAAACACCACGTACGCTACCGGCACCTCGCGCATGATCTTCTCGGTGATCGTCTTCCGCCCCAGCCTTCTCTGCAGTTCCGAAAACGGCAGCGCCCGCCCCGATCGCCACGCCACAATTTCGCCATCGAGAATCACGTCCTCCGTGAAACCCGACAGTGGCCCGACCAATTCGGGGAAGCTGCTCGTAATGTTGTCCAGAGTTCTCGAAAACAGCCGTACCTGTTTCTCCTGACGACCGACGACTGAAGACTGATGACTAACATGCCCCTGCGCCCGGATCCCGTCGTACTTGTCCTCGACGGCGCCGTGCTGGAAATAATCGAATGCCTCTTCCGCGCTCTCCACCGGGCTCGCCAGCATGAATCCAATCGGATGCCCCACCCGCATCCGTGCCGACGCCAGCCTCCCCGCCGACGCCAATTTCAACGTCTCCCCGATATCGCCCAGCAGCATGTTCGCCCGCTGTACCTCCGCCAGCGGGACCTCGTACGCCTTCGCGATCGCCTCCTCCACCAGGCTTTCCTTCAGCCCGATCCGCAGCTCCCCGGTCATGAACTTCACCAGGTACTTGGCTTCCAGCGGCGTCGCCCCGCTCAACAACTGGAGCACCAGTTCGCCCTTCGCCGCCGGCCCGCGCACCGTCGCGATCTGCCGGAATGCCAGCGCCACATCTGCGACACTAAATTTCTTGGGTGCCCCGGGTAAGCCCCTGGGTGCCCCGGGTAAGCCGTCCTTTGGCTTACCCGGGGATTTTTCCTTGATGTCGCCCAGCAGCTCCCCCGCCGCGCTCCCCAAGTCCCCATGCTTCCGATACGCTCCGGTAATCGCCGAATCCGCTTTCCCCGTCAGGTCCTTCAGCACCTGCCAGATCAGCGCCCCGCCAACGTTCAGCGTCGTCTCTTCCCACGCCGGAAACACCCTTCCGGACAGCAGCACCGCCGACTGCGCCGCTTCCTCGACGCTGCACGACCGGAAGTACTCGGCCAGCAGCCGCGTCTTCTCCGATTTCTTCGTGGTCCCGGCGATCGCCTCCGCCGTAGCCGCAAGTGCTTCCATCACAGCACTTAGGATGCGACCCCACTCGAAACCGCGTCAATTCCCGCATCATCCGCCCAAAACCGGGTACAATATCCATTCCCCCGAAGAACCCACGGGCTGGGCAGCAACATCCAAGTAGCAGCGGCATTTATGCGGAATTGGCGTCAATGGCTTCGTTTTCTGGCGGCGGTGCAACTGCTGCCCGCGCTGGAGAGCGGCGAGGAGACCCTCGTCGGCGGTCAGGCTGTGCTGGAGGGCGTCATGATGCGCTCGCCGCACGCGTGGGGAATCTCCGTCCGTAAAACCACCGGCGAAATCGTCAACCACGCCGAGCCGCTCGAGCGCCCCTCCGACAAGCACAAGTGGATGGCGTGGCCCGTCATTCGCGGCGTCATCACCCTTGGACAAGCCATGGGACTCGGCTTCAAGGCGCTCCGCTTTTCCGCCAACGTCGTCCTCGACGAGCAGCCCGCTGACGAGAGCGGCAAGAAGCTTGAGATCAGCGGCTGGGTTGCCGCCGTCAACGTCATCCTCTCCCTCGGCTTCTTCATTTTCATGTACAAGTTCATCCCGCTGGTCGCGGCGACTGAACTCCAGAAGCACGTCTCGCCCGTCTTCGGCAATCAAATTGTCTTCAACGTCGTCGACGGCGTCATCCGTCTCGCGCTCTTCCTGCTCTTTATCTGGTCAACCTCGTTGTGGAAGGACATCCGC
Source organism: Terriglobales bacterium (assembly GCA_050746165.1). Taxonomy (GTDB): domain Bacteria; phylum Acidobacteriota; class Terriglobia; order Terriglobales; family Acidobacteriaceae; genus DAISJI01. Next base: position 8,105 of record JBOGLI010000276.1, read on the forward strand.
CGCGTGTACGAGTACCACGGCGCCGAGCACAAAACCGTTTTCGCCTTCGAGGCCAAGGACGAGATGACGCCCGCGGCTGTCCAGCGCTACGTCACCTGGCACCCGCGCTGCGGCACCAGCTTCCTGATGACCGTGATGCTCATCTCGATCGCCGTCTACATGGCGATCCCGGTCCACACCTTCTGGGCGCGCTTCGGCATCCGCGTCGGACTCCTGCCAGTCATCGCCGGACTCTCCTACGAAATCATTCGTTTCGCCGCCCGACGCCGCGGCTCGCTGTTTGCCCTGATGACCGCTCCCGGGCTCTGGCTCCAGCGCATCACCACGCAGCCGCCCGACGACACGCAGGTGGAATGCGCCATCGTCGCTCTCGACCACGCCATGCAACTGGAAGCCACGCGCGGCGGCGAACTGGTCATCGCTTAGCGGCCCCGCCGCGCATACTCCGCTCCAACTCACTCTCTGCGGCCTCTGCCGCTCCGCGTTCTCTGCGCTGATG
>JBOGLI010000277.1:0-8332 GCA_050746165.1 Terriglobales bacterium
CGACGGCCTCAAGTGGCTCGGGCTCGGTTGTGACGAGTACTACCGGCAATCCGAGCGGCTGGAGCTGCATCGGAACATCGCGCAGACGATTTTCGACAAGGGCCTTGCCTACCGAGATTTCTCGCAACGCCGCGAAGACCAGGACGATGCGAAGCCGCAGGGCGCGGCGGTTTACTTCAACAGCGAAATGCGCAGCCTCTCGCGCGAGGAGAGCGACCGCCGCGCCGCCGCGGGAGAACCGTTCGCGCTGCGCTACAAGGTGCCGCGCGAGACGGAGCGCATCGTCGTTCTGAACGACGCTGTTTATGGAACGCAGGAAAAATCGACGAACGACATCGAGGATTTCGCGCTGCTGCGCTCCGACGGCATGCCGACGTATCACCTGGCGTCCTGCGCCGACGACATCGACCTTCGCATCTCGCACATCATTCGCGGCCAGGACCATGTGTCGAACACGTTTAAGCACATCCTGATCTTCGAGGGTGCCGGGGCTAGTCCGCCGCAGTTCGCGCATCTGCCGCTGCTGGTTGCGCCGGACGGGACGAAGCTATCAAAGCGCAAGCACGGTCCGGTGGTGAGCGTTACCACCTATCGCGATGCCGGATTTCTGCCCGAGGCGTTCATCAACTTCCTCTGCCTGCTGGGCTGGTCGCCGAAAGACGATCGGCAGTTCATGACCCTCGACGAATTAACGCAGGCGTTCGCGCTGGAAGGCGTGAACCGGGCGAACGCGGTCATCAACTTTACCGAGGTGGGTGGCCCACCCTTGTCCGGCCCGGGTTTGGCCGGACAGGGTGGGGCTTTTCCTGAATCAATTTTCGACCCCAAGGCCCTGCACCTCAATGCCGAGCACATTCGCGCGCTGCCGGTGCCGGAATTGGCAAAGCGGCTGTTCCCGGTGCTGCACGCCGCATATCCGAATGCGACGCCGGAGAAAGCCGAACAGATCACTCCGCTGATCCGCGAACGCATCAAGCTGCTGAACGACGCCGTGCAGGTTGCCGACTTCTTCTTCCTCGACGAGCTTCCGCCCTATCCGGTGGAAGAAGTGATCCCGCAGAAGGGCGATCTCGCGATGGCAAAACGCGCACTGGAGAAAGCGCTTCAGGTGCTGCCGCCGATCGAGTTCAAACATGATCCGCTCGACCAGACACTGCGCGCCGCCGCCCAGGAACTCGGATTGAAAGCCGGACAGATGTTCCAACCGATTCGCGTCGCCATCTGCGGGCGGAAGAACGCGCCGCCACTGTTTGAGACAATGGAAGTGCTGGGGAAGGCTGCTTGCCTGAACAGGATTGAGAAGGCTCTACATAATTTATGAGCACCGCGAAATCAAATCCGCCGGAGCCGATATCACCTACAGGTGCTTCCAACTTCCTCCGCGACCGCATCGTCGAGGACCTGAAGACGCGCAAATACGGCGATGCGCCGGTCCAGACGCGCTTTCCTCCCGAGCCCAACGGCTACCTGCACATCGGGCACGCCAAGGCCATCTGCCTCGATTTCGGCCTGGCCGACGAATTCGCCGGGCGCACCAACCTGCGCTTCGATGACACCAATCCAGAAAAAGAAGAGCAGGAGTACGTCGATTCCATCCAGGAGGATGTCCGCTGGCTCGGATTCGAGTGGGAAGAGCTGCGCTACGCATCCGATTATTTCGACCAGCTCTACGAATGGGCGATCAAGCTGATCAAGGACGGCAAAGCCTACGTCGATGACCAGACCCCCGACGAAATCCGCATCTCGCGCGGCTCGCTGACCGAAGCCGGGCGCGAGAGCCCTTATCGCAATCGTTCAGTCGACGAGAACCTTGACCTCTTCACCCGCATGAAGAATGGGGAATTCCCGAACGGGGCGAAGACGTTGCGGGCGAAGATCGACATGTCGCACCCGAACTTCAATATGCGCGACCCGGTGATGTACCGCATCCTGCACGCCGAGCATCACCGGACGGGCAACAAGTGGTGCATCTACCCGATGTACGATTACGCGCACGGGCAGTCGGATTCAATCGAACATGTCACGCATTCCATGTGTACGCTGGAGTTTGCCGATCACCAGCCCATTTACCGCTGGTACATCGAGAACCTGGGCATCTTCCCCAGCCAGCAGATTGAATTCGACCGGCTGAACATTACTTACACGCTGCTGAGCAAACGCAAGCTGCTGCAACTGGTGAACGAGAAATTTGTCAGCGGCTGGGACGATCCGCGCATGCCCACGCTGAGCGGGATTCGCCGCCGCGGTTACCCTCCCGAGGCAATTCGCAACTTCGTCTGGTCGGTGGGCGTGTCGCGCACGAACGGCGTGGTGGACCTGGCGATGCTCGAGCACTTCGTGCGCGAGTACCTGAACAAAGGCGCGCCGCGCGTGATGGCCGTGCTGAGGCCGCTGAAGGTCGTCATCGACAACTATCCCGAAGGGCAAGTCGAAGAGATGGACGCGGTCAACAATCCCGAGGATCCGAATGCGGGCACGCGCAAGGTGCCGTTCTCCAAGGTGCTGTACATCGAGGACGACGATTTCCGCGAGACGCCGCCGCCCAAGTACTTCCGTCTTTCGCCAGGCCGCGAGGTGCGCCTGCGCTATGGTTACTTCGTCACCTGCACGAGCGTGGTGAAGAACGAGAAGGGCGATGTGGTCGAGGTGCATTGCACGTACGACCCCGCGACCAAGGGTGGTAACGCGCCCGATAATCGCAAGGTGAAGGCGACGATCCACTGGGTATCGGCGCAGCATGCGGTGGATGCCGAAGTGCGGCTGTATGAGACGCTGTTCTCCAAGGAAGACCCGGGCCACGTGGAGGAGGGCAAGGATTTTACCGCCAACCTGAACCCGCACTCGCTGGAGGTCGTCCGCAATGCGAAGCTGGAGCCCTCGCTGGCGAATGTAAAGGCGCTGGACCGGTTCCAGTTCGAACGCCTCGGCTACTTCTGTGCCGACCGGGATTCCACGCCCGGCAAGCCGGTCTTCAATCGAACTGTGGCGTTAAAGGATACCTGGGCAAAGATCGAAAAGCGCGGCTGATCCCCGGGGGTACTTACCCGATTGACCAAAGGGCGAAGGTGCCCTATAGTTTTCCGCACCCTGCCAGGGTCACCTCTTCTCCCCCGAGTTGCCGACGTGTGCGCCACACGAAGCAGGGATGGCCCGCGTGTGGGGCGCCGAAGGCGGGGTTTTCGCGCGCGCCATGCCGAATCTGCTGATTGGTATCGTGATTGTGCCGGGGCTCGTCGCCTTGCTGCTCTACGGCACTTTTACCTATTTTTACCGGCATGTACCCCAACCTTACGTGCGCGCCTGGCAATTCGCGTGGGGTGCGCTGGCTTTGCAATTCGGGTTCATGGCGTGGCTGTACTTCGCCGATGGGGGCTGGGCCGCCTGGATAGCGGCGAAGCTGCTGCTGTGCGCGTTCGCGCTCGCTCTGGTGGTCTCGACGCGGCTGCTGCAAGACGGAAACTACGAATTCCACTGGTCTGACGCCGCATTCGGCGGGATTTCGGCCGCCGTGATCGCGCAGGCACTGGTCGCGCATGTAATCGGTGGGTCCTTCTTCACGGAAACCAAGGCCCACCTTGAAGTGGAAGTCTGGATCGCGTGTGCGGTGCTGTATTGCGCGCGGAAATTCTCGAAAGTGGGCCGGGCGCGGGACATGTTTGGCCTGCGGTTGCTGGCCGCCGCCCTGGTCGCATGGGTGCCGCTGCTGTTGACGACGCAGTTCCACGCGATTTTCGGGACCAAAATCGTCGACTTCGCGCGCCAGCTCGGGCCGCTTCCACAAGTGCTGATCGGCATCGCCATGGCCGTGGTGCTGTTCGAGGACGAGCGCCGGCTGATGCAGGAAAATTCGCTGATCTTCTCCACGCTCGACGTGGACGCGACATCGCTTCACACCCCCGAGGAGCTTTCCGGGCCGGTGACGACAGTGCTGGAGCGCATCATGCGCGTGCTGCGGGCCGAGCGCGGCGCGCTATGCGTGGCGCAACGATGGCGCCCGGCGCTGCCGTCGGTGACCTCCGGGTTTCCGCAGGAGCTCTCGGCGTTGCTGGAGTCGGACGGTTCGGGCGAGTACCTCAGCGATCTGGCGTACCGGCACGGCGGACTGACGACACTGCGCAACCTAGCGACCCTGCGTGAACCGGTACCGGCCGGACCTCCCGGACGCTTCGAGCGCTGCCGCGCGCTTCTGCGCCAGTTCGGCGTCGAGTCGGTGGCGATTCTTAGCCTGCAGACGCGCGATCACAATTTTGGCGTCGTGCTGCTGCCGCAGAACGGCCAGGACATGCTGGCCACCTCGCAATGCCGCATGCTGCTGAGCGTCGCCATGCAGGTGGGCCTGACATTGGAAAACTATGTCGTTGTGCACGACGCGCAACGCCGGACGCGCGAATACGAGCTGCTCACGCAGATGGGACAGGCGGTGAGCTCGCGCCTCGACCCCGACGAAGTGCTGCGCTCCATCCACAAGGAACTTGGGCTACTGTTCGATACGGGCACCTTTTACGTCGCATTTGGCGACGAAGACGAAATCCGCTTCGAATACGAATGCGTGAATGGCGAAATGCGCGCGAAGCGTTGGCGCAAGATGGCCAACGGCGCGACCGAGTGGGTGATCCGAACCGGCCAGCCGCTGCTCATTACGTCGGAGATGGAAAAGACCCGCGCGCGGTTAGGGATCACGTTCCAGCCGGAGCGTCCGGCGAAGAGTTATTGCGCGGTACCGATCTTCAGCAACAACCGCACCATCGGCATGATGGCGGCGATGAACTTCGACCGCGAGTTCGTTTACGAAAAGCGCGATGTCGAGCTGCTGCAGACGGCCGCCGGTCAGTTCTCCGTGGCCATCGAGAACGCGCGGCTGTTTGCCGAGCAGCAGCGGCGTTCGCGGTACCTGCAGTTCCTGAACAATGTGTCGAAGGCCGCCATATCCAGCCAGGATTCCGCGGAACTGCTGGCGGAAATCGTGGCGGAGATCCAGCACAATTTTGATTTCGACCACATCGGCATCGGCGTGCTCGACTACGTCGGTAAGGAGATTGAGATCAAGGCGGAGGCGGGTGCGACCGCGCAGGCGACCGGACGCCGCGTTCCGCTGGGCGCGGGCGCGATCGGCCGCTGCGCCCGTTCGAGCGAGATGGTGCTAGTACAGGAGGACGCAGACAGCCACCTTCAGAGCATCCTCCCCGATGCGCGCTCGGTGCTCTGTCTTCCCATCGCGTATTCCGACAGCCTGCTCGGCGTTCTGAACGTGGAGAGCCGGCGCGAGCGGGCTTTCCCCGAGCAGGAAGTACTCATTCTGCGAACCCTGGCGGGGTTGCTCTCGACGGCGCTGCACAACGCCTTCGTCTTCCAGAAACTGCAGCAACAGTCGATCACCGACGGTTTGACCGGCATCAAGACGCGGCGCTACTTCCTGGAAAACCTGCAATCGGAGTGGAAGCGCGCCTCGCGCTCGGGGCGTCCATTCTCGCTGGTGCTGATCGACTTGGACAAGTTCAAGGAGGTCAATGACGGGCTCGGGCACCTGGAGGGCGACCTGGTGCTGGCGCGCGTCGCCCGGCTGCTGGAACAGAAATCGCGGCAGTCTAATATCGTGTCACGATATGGTGGCGACGAGTTCGTGATCCTGATGCCGGAGACCGGTATCGAACAGGCGCAGATCATGGCCGAGCGCCTGCGGCTGTGGATCGCCACCGACTCGATGCTCAGTGGCCATCACATCACCGGCAGCTTCGGCGTGGCGACGTTCCCGCTGCACGGCGCGACTGCGGAAGAAGTCATCCGCTCGGCCGATAACGCCATGTATGCCTCCAAACGCGCCGGGGGCAATCACGTCAGCGTCGCCGAAGACGCTCTCGAAGTGGACAGCGAAGTCGTACAGCGCCAGCTTCTCACCGCTTACGTCGAAGGATTCCTGCAGCGCGAGCATACCGGTCCGGAATCGGTCGGAGAGATCGTGACCACGGTGCGCAAGATCTGCGGCACGGGCGAGGACCGCGAGTCCGTGATGGATGCGATCGTGGCGCTGGGACGGGCCGCGGAGAACCGCGAGGTGCACACGGCGGGGCTGGGGGACCGCGTGGCGCACTACGTCGATGGTGTTTGCCGCGAATTGGGCATGGAGGGCGACGAGCTTTCCGCCACGGTGTATGCGGCGCGCATCCACGACGTGGGCAAGCTCATCATCCCGGAAAAGATTTTGTGCAAGCCGGGCACGCTCAGCACGGAGGAGTTCCACCTGGTGAAGGAGCACGCCGGCGCCGCCGCCGAGATTGCCGCGTGCATTCCCGAGGGTGAGATGGTGAACCGCGTCGTGCGCCACCATCACGAGCGTTTGGACGGCAGCGGCTATCCCGACGGCCTGAGCGGCGATGAGATTCCGCTGGGCGCGCGCGTGCTGGCGGTCGCTGACGCGTATCTCACGATGACCAGCGACCGGCCGTTTGCGCCGCGGCTTTCCCACGAAGAAGCCATCCGTGAGTTGGAGCGGTGCAGCGGACGACAATTCGACCCGCGCGTCGTGCAGGCGTTCCTCACGCAACTTAAAGGAGACGTCGCAACCGCCGCGGGATAACAGTCGCGGCCGCCAGCTCTACATAATCAGGTCTTCGGTCCGACGGTAGATCGGGTGTTGCCGCTCGGCGAGATCGTTCTTCACCTGGTTCAGCCCATACACGCATTCCTCGAAGTTCTCGGACAATTTGGCGAAGAGCGGCGCCGCCTTCGCGTACTCCCAAACGTCGAACTTGGAGACGATGTAGTAGCTCTCTTTGCCGGCGCGAATGAAGTCGACGAAATTCTCCAGCCGCTGGCGGCGCAAGCGGAAGTGGTTGATCGCCTCCGGGAACATGCCGGTGAAGAACAGGGTGTAGTCGCCGATGTGCTTGCGGACCTCGCGCTCGCGGTCGAAGGAGGGCGCCTCGCCGTAAACGGGATTGGAATCGAGCAGCATCTCGCCCACGTCGTGCAGCGGGCGCCCATCGGATTTGCGGATCTTGTAGAGTTGCTCGGCTTCGCAGAAGTCCGTGAGCATGGTGGCGACGTAGTCGGTCACTTCGTCGTCGTGCAGACCGAGGCTGTTCTCAAAGTGCTCGGTCACCAGTTCGGTGAAAAAATGGCGAAGCGGATGCGATTCCGAAATCATTCTTCCCCTCACCCCGCGACGGTATTGAGCGCGAGTGTGCCCCTGAACGCGCACGATTACAAGTAACCATCGTGCTGCATGTCGTAACAGGGGCTACTTCATTGGACGCGGCTGGACGCATCAGGGTTGGTGCAGGCGGGCTGGCGCTCGGCGCGCGCGAGTGCCAGCGGAACGCGCTATCTTGAAGAGGATGGATTTCGAAACGCAGGCAACGCGATTCCAGTGCGCCGGTTGTGGCGAGTGGAACGAAACCACGGTCGATCCGAGCGGCGGCAGCCGGCAAGAGTACGTGGAGGATTGCCAGGTCTGTTGCAAGCCGAACCTGCTGCGGGTGGAATGGGCTGAGGGAGAATGGTGGGTCTCGGCGCAACTGGAATAGGAGAGCGGAGGAATGCGGGAAACACTCGAGCGGATGTTCCGGTACAACGAATGGGCCAACCGCGAGGCGATCGCATCGCTTCGCGCGGCGAGCTCGGCGCCGGCAAAAGCCGTGCAACTACTGGCGCATATCGTCGCCGCGGAGTGGCTCTGGCTGGAGCGGATCGAGGGAGTACGGCAATCGTATGCTGTATGGCCGGATTGGACGCTGGAGCAGATCGAGAGCGAAGTCAGCCGATCGAGCGAAGGGTGGCGCGCGTTTCTCGGCGAGTGCGACGCGGCGGCACTGGATCGGGAGTTCGAGTACACCAACAGCAAGGGCAAACACTTCCGCAATAAGGTTGGCGATGCGGCAATGCACGTCGCCATACACGGCGCTTATCACCGCGGACAGATCGCGCTGCTGTTGCGGCAGCATGGCGCCGAGCCGGCCTACACGGATTTCATCCAGGCAGTGAGGGAAGAGGGGATCTGATGGACGACCGGCAGCAGAGACGGCGCGGCGCGACTACCCTCGGATTCCTTTTCCTGGCGATGGCGATTGCAGGCGTCGTGGCCGCGGTCAGTACGGCTGTCGGATGGTGGCCGCTGGCATGGGGGCGCTTCCTCGCCGGGGACTTCGTCACCATGGGCCCGGCGGCGCTTGTACTGGCGGCGGTTGCTTACGCGTCGGCGGGTTTCGGTCTGCTTCGGCAAAGAAACTGGGGACGCCGCCTGGCAATTGTCCTTGCGGCGCTGAACCTCTATTTCGTCATTCCGGAAATCTCGGGTGCAGTGATTGGCTTGCGCATTGGTGGCATCGCGGAGAAC
>JBOGLI010000278.1:0-1682 GCA_050746165.1 Terriglobales bacterium
CTGGAAGAGCTATTCGGCGTTCAACAATCGACCGCCAATTCGGTCGCGCGCAGCGGCGTGTGGGTCCCGAAGCTCGAAAATCCCCGCTGGTTCATGCCGCCTAAGCCGGGGAGCGACGAAGACCTTGTCGCCGGCGAAATGGTAAGCGGAAACGCACTGGGGAAAAGTTTCTACTTCCGTGCGATCAGCCCACGCGCTTCTAAGACGACCGGCGCCGAGGTCCTTCTGCACGGCGCCAAGGGAACACCCGCATTGAGCTATCGCAGGGCAGGGAAGGGCCACGCGTACCTGCTCGGTTTCAGCATGCTGGACACCGCGTTCGCCACATGGAAGGACGAAGACCCGGCCTCACGCGCAGTATTGCAGGAACTCTTGTGGTCGATTGCGCAACAGTCGGGAGTCATCCCGCGGATCCGCTCTTCGAATTCGCAAATCGAGGCCAGCTTGCGGACAACGGCGGCTGACGCCTACGTTAGCGTGATTAATCATGAAGCTGATCAAGCGCGCACGCGCGTGACAATTTCCCAACCTGAATTTCCGGTCGCAGCAATTCACAATTTGACTGAGGGAAGCAACATCGACTTCGAGAGGGACAGTGGCGGCGTGGTTTTTCCCATCGACGTTCCACGCGAACGGCCGCAACTACTTCGGCTGATTGCCAGTCGAACATAGCTTCAAATAATGTTATGAGCCCGATCCAGACAGCTCGCCGTCGCAATTGCCCCAAGCACCACATTGGTGCCATATTCGTTGACCGTCACCTCAAGTTCCTCGCTCTTATCCTTATTATTGTCGTGTGCTTTTCTGCCCCGGCGATAGGCGCTGATAAGGGGCACGCAATGGGAAACGTTCCCTGTTCGTGGAATGTTCCCATCGAGCAGCCGGATCATCAGCTCGACGTCGCGGCGACCATTCGCCTGCTCAAGGCGAACAAGTTCACGTGCTACGTTCAGCCGATCGAAGAAAAGCCGCCGATGACTTACGACGATTTCCAGCGCCTTTTGCCCGCGGCGCAGGAGGCCGGCATCGACATCTGGGCGGTGCTCGTTACCCCGACGATCGGGCGCGGCAGTTTGCCCTACAACACCGACTTTGTCCGCTGGATGAAGGAACTGGGCGCGCTCTCGCGGAAGTACCCGGTGCTGCGCGGCGTCAACATTGATGACACGGACGCCGGTGGCATGGACCGGGTCTTTACTCACAAATATCTTTGCGAGATTGACGACGCGAAACGCAAAGCGAATCCGAACCTGCTGTTCGTCCCCACCATCTACGATCTCGACAAAGATGAAGCGGACCGTTATGCCGGATGCGTGGACGGCGTGTGGCTCTGGTGGGGGAACCTGGAGAAAGACGAAAATCTCCGGGCCTTCCTGCGCGACGGACGCGCCATGGCGAACCGACGATTTCCCGTGTACGCCGGTGTATATGCGCACTCGACGTCGTGGCACAAGGAGGGTGGACCGAAGCCGCAGATCCTGAAGAGGGCGCTGCAACTCGGGTGCACTTACTCCGATGGCGTGGTCATCTGGCAACTGCCGCTGACAGAAGAAGACAACCCGTGGTTAGACGTGGTGCGGGAATTCCTGCCCGGTGGCGACGATCCGCTCGCCGGTCATTGCGGCCAGGGACTGTAAGGCCGCTCCTAGTGCGGGGAGACCGTTGAGGGCATTGCTTGGCGC
>JBOGLI010000279.1:0-10895 GCA_050746165.1 Terriglobales bacterium
GCACGACATCGTGCACGACCTCGTCGGAGTACACGAAGTTGAATTCGCGATCGACCAGCGATTCCGCCTTGGCATCGCGCGGCGCATTGATCAGGTCCGCGCGATGGATCAGCCCGATGAGCTTCTCCTGGTCGTCCACCACCGGGACCGAATCCCGCCGCAGGGCGGCTTGAAAGAATTCCGAAACCGTCTGCCTGGCGCGAACGGTGTCGAAGTCCGGGTCCATCACGTCGCGTACGCGCATCATCCGCATCGGATCTACGGTGTACGCGTCCGGCACCAGCGTTCCGCGCCGCACCAGTCGCTCGGTGTTGATGGTCGTGCGCATGAAGTAATGCACGGCGAGATCGGCCACCACGGCGACGAGGAACACCGGCAGGATCGCGTTCCATGCGCCTGTGACTTCGAGCATGAAGAGGATGGCGCTCGGCGTGGCGCGATACAGGCTGCCGAACAGCGCGGCCGTCGCCACCATGCCGTACAGTCCGACCGTGGACGAGGTCGGCAGGATCAGGTGGACCGCCGATCCGTACGCCGCGCCCAGGCTTCCGCCGATCATCAGCGCGGGCGCGAATGTTCCGCCCGAGCCGCCGGAACCGAGCGCCGTCGCGAAGGCCAGCAGCTTGGCGAAGCCGATGCCGAGCAGTTCACGCATGGGATGCGGCTTGGCGAGGATGTCGGCGATCACCGCGTATCCCGTGCCCAGCACCTGCGGATACAGCAAAGCGATCGCGCCGACGGCGAGGCCGCCGATCGCCGGCACCAGCGGGAACCAGATCTTCATCTCGTCGAAGAAGTCTTCGCAGAAATAGAGGACCTTGGTCATCAGCCACGCCAGCGCCGCGCAGGCGACGCCAAGAATGATGAAGAAGGGAAGCTCGGTGGCGTGGAAGTGAAAGTCGGTCTTCACCGGAAACACCGCGTCCGCGCCGCGGAAGGCCATCGCCACCATCGTCCCGGTTGCGGATGCCAGCGCGATCGGGATGAACGATCGCGCGCGAAATTCGAAGACGAGCAGCTCGATCGCCATCATCAGCCCGGCGAAGGGCGTCTTGAACACGCCTGCCAATCCGGCAGCGGCGCCGCAGGCGAGCAACACGCGGCGCTCCGATGGGGAAGAGGGAATCAACTGGCTCAGCATCGATCCCAGCGCGGCGCCCGTCTGGATGATCGGACCCTCGGCGCCGAACGGCCCGCCCGTGCCCACCGTGATCGCGGCGCTCAGCGGCTTGAAGAAGCCGACCCGCGGCTTGACGATGCTGCGGTTGGTCAGCACCACCGACATCGCCTCGGGAATGCCGTCGCCCTTGATCTCGGGCGAGAAGTACTTGATCAGCAGCCCGACCAGGAATCCGCCCGCCGCCGGCAGCAGCAACACGCGCGCGCTCGGATGCAGGTAATTCGGAGGCAGGTATGCGGACGTGACTTTGCCGAAAAAGACCAGGTTGGAGATGAAATTGATCGACCGCAACAGCCCTTCCGCGACCAGTCCGCCGGCGAGTCCGACGACGATCGCCAGCAACGAGAGAAACAGCATGCGGAAATTGCCCTGCGGCAGGGTCGTGGCATCTGCCGTTTTCTTCCGCTCGTGTCCGTCCCCGGGACGCACTACCTGCCGGTTGCCGCTGCGCATAGATGTGTCGAAAAGCTCTCCCCAAGCTGGGGCTGCCGGACCCGTTCGGGCGGGCCGCCCCTGTGCAGCTATTATATCGCGGAGCGATATGTCTAGCTACTACATTCCTCGCCGGAACAGTAAGAGAGAAGCGGATGGGGGCAAGTTGTCCGGCGGTCAAAACGAAAACTGGACCCCGAAATTGGCCGCCATTTCGTGCGCGGCCTGGCGTATGCCCGACGAATCGGTGAAGCGCGCTTCACCTCCGCTGCGACCGGCCAATGTCTGCAGCAGTAGCTCGCCGGACGTGTCGAGCGCACCAACGCCGATGCAGTCCACGCGCACCGCACCGCTCTCCAGTTGCGAGGTCGCCATCAGCGGCGGCATCTTGCTGTCCAGATTGCGCCCATCGGAAATCACCAGCAGCACCCGGTTGTTCCCGGCCCGCGAGACGCGGTTCAACTGGAACGCCGCCATGGTGACGGCGTCCAGCAGCGCGGTCCCGTTATTCGGCTTGATCTTTGCAATCGCGTGCTCCAGCGCGCGAGGATCGCCGGTCAGGTCCTGGCGAAAGGCGATGCTCTTGTCGAACGACAACACGAACGCCTCGTTCTGTTCGTTGGCGGCCAGGCGCCGGACCAGGTCGGTCAGGGTATTCACGATGTCTTTCTTGTATCCGTTGACCAGCGACGATTCGATCAGGATCCCGAGCGACACCGGCGCGCCCGGCCGAAACGGCTGCCGGTGCGCGGCGTCCGGACCGGGCAGTCCGAGGTCCGCCAGTTCGCCTTCTTCCGTCTTCGGCGCCGGAAGATCGGAGACCTTCGGCAACGGAGTCGCGGGTTTCACCACCTTGGGCGGCGTTACATCCGCGGTCGTAGCGGGCACTGCGGGCGCTTCGGCGATGCCGGGCGAGCTTGCGGAAGGAGCGGCGGCTTCATGCCCCGCAGCGCTCGCCTCGGTCGCCGGCGCAGAGACCACCGCCGGACTGCCGGGAATGACCGCAGCGGCGAGGAAGCGGTCCCAGTCTCCCGGCTTTCCGCCTTCTTTCTCATACAGGCCGCGCGCGTATTGGTCAATCTGATGCGCCGCCGCCGTTCCTTGCGCAAGATTCACGGCGCGCGCCATGTACATGTAGCCTTCCGCGGCATCCGGTTTGTTGCCCGACAAATCCGCCAGGCCAAGGGAATACGCGTAGCGCGCATCATGCGGCGCCAGCGTCGCCGCTCGTCGCAGGTAGTCGCGCGCGGAACTGTAATCCTTGCGCTGGAGTTCGATCGTTCCCACCGTGTCACATAGGGCGGCGGTAGCGAATTGGCGGACGCGATAGAACTCGGGCGCACCCATGCCCGCCGGCGGGCGCATCGAGGCGAGCTTCCCGATCGCCGACTGCGCCGCGTCGTATGTCTTGTCGCCGGATGCTTGTGGCTGATTGTCCATCACGATCGCGGCGGCTAGCGGGTTCGCCGCTTCGATCGTCAGCAGCTCGCGCGCCGATGCCACCGACTCGTTGCGGTCAGACAAGTGGTTATCCCACGCGAGCCACTCCAGCGCATCCCGACGCAGGCTGCTCTGTGGCCACGCTTCGAGGAATCCGCGCAACCGGCCGGTGCGTTCGCCCGAATTCGGGCTGGTAATCGCCGTCAGGTACGACTGCAACTCGCGCGTATCGGTGACCTGCGCCGCCACCCGCACCGCCGGGAACATACATGCGGCGATCACGAGAACAATGACGTACCTGCGCGGACTAAAGGTAATTCCGGGCATGGCCCTCCTTTCGCCGGAAAAGGTGCTCAGGACTTAGATGCTCCGCACGGCCAAGCCAGAGTTCATGCGGGCATTTCTATAACCGGCGACGGGCGGCCGGCGACTGTCCCCCTGTGTTACACTTTTTGTTTCCGGACCCACTTCCGCACGAAACCATGCAGCTTTCCAAAGAATATGTGGCCTACCTGGCCCGCGAAATTGTCAAGAAACTGAAGAAGGGCGAGTTCATCGAGAGCGCGCACGACGGTCCCGTCATCGAGCGCGTTCACGCCGCCATGCTCGACGAAATCGGGTTGGAGGACCGCATCAACGACGAGGTGCGGGCGATCCTCGAAGCCTACTCCGACGAGATGAAGAGGACCGGCGCCAACTACCAGGAGATGTTCAAGAAGGTGAAGAACCAACTGGTCGCCAAGTACAAGGCGGTGCTGTAATGCGCCTTGGACCGAACATCAAGACCGAAGAGCCCTACCGCATCAGCCGCGACAAGATGAACGTGCTGGCGCGCGCCGTCGCCGACGCGCTGGCCGGCATGGACGGAGTCGAGTTCGTCGAGGACCGCAACGCTGTCCGCCAGGAAGTGCGCCGCGTCCTCGAGGAATTGATGGTGCAGGAGAAGAAGATCGACTTGGAAGCGCGCCGCAAGATCGAATCGCAAAAGCGCACCATCCTCGAAGGCTCGCAGGAGTGGGACATCCTCTACCGCAAGTACTACAACGAGGAAGTCAAGAAACTGGGAATTTGAAACCAGTTGCTCGTTGCTAGTTGCCGGTTGTCAGTTGCTTCAATGTCAGCGAATCAGGGCGCCGCAATGGCGTCTTTTGTTTTGTCACCGCAACGCGCAGGTGCAGCAGCTCTCCGCTGATGAAACTTTCTCCTCCTGCAAACGTATAAGTTCATGAGGACATTGGGCGCAGAATCGCCCGCCTCGTAGACCTCATCTATATACGTATTACATGCCGGGAACTGATGACCGGCGACTGGCGACTGACTTATGACGAATGCACTTAAAACAACGGCTTTGCTGGGGCTCCTTACCGGCCTGATCATGGTGGTGGGCGAATATTTCGGCGGCCGACAGGGACTAGTCCTCGCGCTCGGCTTCGCGGCCGTGATGAACTTCGTCTCCTACTTTTTCTCCGACAAGATTTCGCTGGCCATGTACCGGGCGCAGCCGGTCACGCGCGAGCAACTGCCGCGCGTCTACGACGTCGTCGAACGGTTGACGCAGCGCATCGGCCTGCCCATGCCCAAGATTTTCGTAATTCCGAACGAGTCGCCGAACGCGTTTGCCACCGGACGCAATCCGAGCCACGCCTCGGTCGCGGTCACCCAAGGCATCCTCGACCTGCTCAACGACGAGGAACTCGAGGGCGTGCTCGCGCATGAACTCGGGCACGTGCGCAATCGCGACATCCTGATCAGTTCCATCGCCGCGACCCTCGCCGGGGCCATCACCTTCGCCGCTCGCATGGCGATGTGGGGCGCGATGTTCGGAGGCTACGGCGGTCGAGACGACCGGGAAGGTAATGGCGGCGCCATCGGCATGCTGGCCATGATGATCCTCGCCCCGTTCGCGGCGATGCTCATCCAGTTGGCGGTTTCGCGGTCGCGCGAATACGGAGCCGACGAAACCGGCGCGCACTTCACCGGCAATCCGTACGCGCTGGCCAGCGCCTTGCGCAAGCTCGACGCCTACTCGCGCCGCGTGCCCATGGCCGCATCCCCGACCA
Source organism: Terriglobales bacterium (assembly GCA_050746165.1). GTDB lineage: Bacteria > Acidobacteriota > Terriglobia > Terriglobales > Acidobacteriaceae > DAISJI01. Next base: position 5,113 of record JBOGLI010000279.1, read on the forward strand.
CGGCGCACTTGTTCATCGTCCAGCCGCTGCTCGGTATGGGCGGCTTGAATTGGGCCGGTCTGTTCTCCACGCATCCGCCGATCGCGAAGCGCATCGAGCGGTTGACCGGCCATCCGGCAGAGCTGTCGTAAACAGTTTCAGTTTCGAGTTTCGAGTTTCAGTTTCGAGTTGAAAAAGCTCCGGCTCATCCCCGGAGCTTTTTAATCAACTGCTCCACGCTCAGTACTCATTACTCATTACTCGTTACTCAGTACTGTTCTGTTACACTCCGAAGCATTTCCGCGAGGTCGATTCGTCGTAATGCGAAGCTTTGTTCGTCTTGCCGCCGCCCTGCTTTTCGCCTCCATTGCCTTTGCCCAGACATCAACCGCGCCGGTGGATCCGTCGCTCTACTCCGGACTGCGCTGGCGCCTGCTCGGCCCGTTTCGCGCGGGACGCATTACGTCCGTGACCGGTGTTCCATCGGAGCCGGCGATCTACTACGTCGGCACGCCCGACGGCGGTGTCTGGAAGACGGCGGACGGCGGCCGCGTGTGGAAGCCGACGATGGACTCGCTCCCGGTTTCCTCCATCGGCGCGGTAGCTGTCGCACCGTCGAATCCAAATGTCATTTATGCGGGCACGGGCGAAGAGTCAATTGGCGACGGCATGTACAAGTCCACCGACGCCGGCGCGACCTGGACAAACATTGGCCTGAAAGAGACGAAGTACATCGGCGGGATCGTCGTCGATCCGAAGAACGCCGACATCGTCACCGTCGCCGCCAGCGGCCCCATGACGTCCAGCCAGGACCGCGGCGTCTACCGCACCACCGACGGTGGGCGCACGTGGAAGCGCGTTCTCTTTCTCGACGACCTCACCGGCGCGATCGACTTGAACGCCACGCCTGACGGCCGCGACATGCTCGTTTCGCTCACGCGGCGTCCATCACCTCCGGCTCAGCAGCGCCCGATGCCCGCGCCCGCCGGGCAAAAAGATTCCGGGCCCGATTCACAGATCTACAGATCAACTGATGGCGGCGTGAAGTGGGCCGCTGTCGGCGCCAGCGGCCTTCCCGCCGATCAGCGAGGACGTGTGGGCGTGGCGCTCGCTGCCGGCGGAAAGCGCATGTTCATCATCATGGACCCGGGCCTCTTCCGTTCCGACGACGGCGGCAACACATGGAAGCAGATCACCAACGATCCGCGCATCATCGGCAGCTCGTATTTCTCTAAAGTTTTCGTCAATCCGCAGAACGCGGATGAGGTGTACGTCGCGCAGACCTCGATGTACCGCTCGCGTGATGGCGGCGTGCACTTCGAATCGTGGAACGGCGCGCCCAGCGGCGACGATGTTCACACGCTCTGGATCAATCCGGCGAACCCGCGCCACATGATTTTGGGCATCGATCAGGGCGCGATCATCAGCATGGACGCCGGTGCTACCTGGACCGAGTGGTTCAACCAGGCCACCGGCCAGTTTTACCACGTCACTACTGACGATCAGTTTCCCTATCACGCTTTCGCGGCGCAGCAGGACAGCGGCTCCATCGCCACCCTCTCGCGCAGCAATTACGGCGAAATCACCTATCGCGACTGGTACTCCCCGTCGGCATTTGAAGTCGCGCACATTCTTGCCGATCCGCTCGATCCCAACTTCATCTACGCCTCAGGTTGGTACGACACGCTCATCCGCCTCGACCGCAGCACCGGCCAGTTCAAGCACGTCTTCGTTCCCGGAGCGCAATATCGCTCCGCCACCGCTCCCCCGATTGCCTTCGTCCCGCAAAGCCCGGGCACGCTCCTGCTCGGCGCCGACAAAGTGATGGAGACCACCGACCGCGGCGAAACCTGGCGGCCCATCAGTCCCGACCTCACTCGCGGCGTCCCCAAACCGGGGCAGCGCGGCGCCGGACGTCCGGTGCTGACCGCGATCTCGCCGTCACCTACGAAGCAGGGAGTGATCTGGGCAGGCAGTGGCGACGGACTGATCCATGTCACCAGTGACGGTGGCGAGACCTGGGAGAACGTCACCCCGACCAAGGACAATTCCGATCTCAACCTCGACCAGCAGCAGGAGCAGGGCGGACTGCCGGCGAGCGTCTTTACTCCCGGCGGTGTCGCCACGCTGGAAACCAGCCACTTCGATGCCGGTACCGCCTACGCGGTGTACCAGATGTTCCGCAACCAGGCGCCGCTGATCGTCCGCACGCACGATTTCGGCCAGCATTGGAAGATGATCGCCGGCAGGCTGCCGCAAGCGATGGCGTGGGCCGTGCGCGAAGACACTGTCCGCAAAGGTATGCTCTATGCCGCCGTTGGCCACGGCATGTTCGTTTCCTTCGACGACGGCGACCACTGGCAATCGCTGCAACTGAACCTGCCCACCACCGAGATGCGCGACATCGCGGTCCGCGGCAACGACGTGCTCGTCGCCACCTACGGCCGCGCCCTCTGGGTGCTCGACGATGTCTCCTCGCTGCGCCAGCTCGGGCCGGAGGTTGCCGCCAGCGCCGCGCATCTGTTCCAGCCCGCGCCGGCCCTGCGCGTGCGCTGGGACATGAACGACGACACGCCTCTGCCACCGGAGACCCCCGCCGCCGCCAATCCTCCCGACGGCGCCATCATCGACTACTACTTGAAATCGCCGGCGAAGGAGATTTCACTCGAGATTCACGACGCCAATGGCCAGCTCGTGCGCAAGTTCACCACCACGCCCGAACCTGCCCCCGCCCAGCCCGCCAACGCGCCTGAATACTGGTTCACGAACGGTCCCGTGCTTTCGCATGTCGCCGGCCTGAACCGGTTCGTCTGGGACTTGCGCTATCCGCACCCTGAAATCCTGACCTACGGCTACTTCGGCGCGCACCTGGATTATTTCGAATACACGCTGCCCGACCATGCCATTCCAGAAGAAACGCCGCGCTGGCAGCCGCAGGGGCCGCTGGTCGCGCCCGGCAAGTACGAGGTCGTCCTGAACGTCGATGGCAAGACTTTCCGCGCTCCCCTCGAAGTGAAGCCCGATCCGCGTGTGCATGCAACGCAGGCAGGATACGAAGCTGAACTTGCGCTGGAGCAGCGCGTGGACCGCGGCATGGCCGCCACCTACGACGCCTGGAACCAGGTGCACGCGGCGCATGTCGCGTTGCAGCAACTGAAACTAGCGAACGCCGAGGCGATCGAAAAGCAACTCGCCGCCTTCGAGGACGGTACGCGCGGGCAGCCCGGTTTCGGTCCTCTCAACCGCGATCTCGGCCGCTACGCGCAAATGGCCGCCACCGCCGATGGGCAGCCCGCACAACTTCTTGAGAGCGCCGTCACCGCCGAATGCGCAGAACTCGATAAGGCGCTCGCGCGCTGGAAGGACTTCAACGAAAAGGAACTCACGCAGTTCAACGCGCAACAGCAGGGGCCGAAGCCTCTGCCGGTCGTGACCAGCGTTCCCAGCGGTTGTGGCCAATAGCGTCGCCTTCCTGCCGAAAACGACGGCACGGAAACACGGAGAGAATTGATTCCTCCGTGCTTCCGTGTCTCCGTGGTGAAAAATTGTATTGATCGCCACGACTGAACCGAGGCCGTTTCTCTTGCGCCGCCGCCCTGACCCTGCGACAATCGCGGCGGCATGTCCTCACCGGTGCTACAGACCTCATCGCAGCGCGCCAAGGCGCTGGAAGCTGCGCTCCGCTCCATTATTCGCGGCCAGGACGACGTGGTCCGCCTGGCCCTGGTCGCACTCTTCTCGCGCGGTCACCTGCTGATTGAAGGCGTCCCCGGCGTCGGCAAAACCACGCTGGCCCAAGCTCTCGCCCGCGCGCTCGACCTCGATTTCCACCGCGTCCAGTTCACCAGCGACATGCTTCCGTCGGATGTGCTCGGTATCTCCGTCTTCTCCAACGCCGAGCAGCGCTTCGAGTTCAAGCGTGGGCCCATTTTCACCAACATCCTGCTGGCCGACGAGATCAATCGCACCACTCCCAAGACGCAGTCGGCGCTGCTGGAAGCGATGAACGAATACCAGGTGACGGTGGACCGCGACTCCTACGCCCTGCCGCAGCCATTCCTCGTCATCGCCACGCAGAACCCGGTCGAGCACCATGGGACGTATCCGCTGCCCGAATCGCAGCTCGATCGCTTCCTGATTCGAGCCCAGATGACGTACCCCGAAGCCGCGAGCGAGCGCCAGATCGTCCGCTCCGAGGCTGGTGCGGCGAAGCTCGACGACGTCCGGCCGGTCCTGACCGGCGACGACGTGCTCTTTGTGCAGGACGAGGTCACGCGCGTACAAGTGGACGACACGCTCGTCGATTACGCGCTCAAAATCGTCGCCCTGACCCGCGAATCGACGTATCTTTCATTGGGAGTTTCGCCGCGCGGCAGCATGGCCCTCTATCGCTCCGCGCAGGCCATGGCCCTGCTGAACGGCCGTACCTACACCACGCCCGACGATTTCAAGTCGCTCGCGGTGCACGTCTTCGCCCACCGAGTGGTGGTCGGCGGACGCTACTCTTCCACGCTGAAAAAGGCGGACCAGGCCGAGCAGGTCCTGCGCGATATCGTCGAAAGCGTGCCGGTGCCGGTCTAGAACGCTGGCGTTAGAAGAACCTCACCCTGACGTCATTCCTCTTCTCGTCCAGGTGAATGCTCTCGATGAACCGGACCTTGCCCGTTTGCATCGTCATAATCACCGACGACGTGCGCACGCCTTCTCCGAAGAAACGCACGCCCTTCAGCAGCGCGCCCTCAGTGACACCGGTCGCGGCGAAAATGACCTGCTTGCCGGGAGCAAGTTCTTCGGCGGTGTAGATGCGCGTCTTGTCTTTGATCCCCATCTTCGACAGGCGCTCTTCCTGCTCGGGCTTCACCACCAGGCGGCCGACCATGTACCCGTTCAGGCAGCGAATGGCGGCCGCGGTAATGACTCCTTCCGGCGCTCCGCCCGATCCCATCACCGCGTGCACTCCTGTTCCCATTACTGCGGCGGCGATGCCGGCCGAGAGGTCGCCATCGCTGATCAGCTTGATGCGCGCCCCGGCCTTGCGAATGTCGGCGATGAGCTTCTCGTGCCGCGGCCGGTCCAGCACGATGATCACCAGGTCTTCGACGTCGCGGTCCATCGCTTTGGCGATGCGGCGCAGGTTGTACGCCACCGGCGCGTCGAGCTCCACGGCGTCTTTGCACGACGGCCCGACCACGATCTTGTCCATGTAGCAGTCGGGCGCATGCAGCAGGCCGCCTTTTTCCGACGCAGCCAACACCGTGATCGATCCCGGCGATCCCGTAGCGCACAGGTTCGTGCCTTCCAGCGGATCGACGGCAATATCCACCTCGGGCACGGGAGAGCCGTCGGGAAATTTCGCGCCGACCTGCTCGCCGATGTAGAGCATGGGCGCCTCGTCGCGCTCGCCCTCGCCGATGACGATCGTGCCCTTCATCGGGACGGTGTCCATGGTCTCGCGCATCGCTTCGGTGGCAACCTGGTCGCTCAACTTGCGCTCGCCCTGTCCCATGGTGCGGGCCGACGCGATGGCCGCGTTCTCCACCACGCGCAACAGTTCCAGCGCGAGGTCGCTCTCGATATTTTCGCCAAACTGCTTGGCGGCTTTGGTGGCGGGCATGGTTTGCGCGGGCATGATTGCCTCCTGGCGACACGTTGAACGATATTCGATGCAATGAAGTCGCAATTCGTAATCGGTAATCCGTAATTCGGCGAGCACGGGCAGAGGTCTAAGCCGAATTTCGAATTATGGAAGACGAATTAGGACTTTTACGCCCGCGATGCCGTTCAGGTCAACGTCACCCCGGTGG
>JBOGLI010000280.1:0-3829 GCA_050746165.1 Terriglobales bacterium
CTTGATATCGTCCATGGCGAAGACGTTCGTCGGATCCACCATGGCGATGGTCAATGACGAACCGACGCGGCTCAGCGGCAGGATCTGGTAGCGCTTCGCGGTTTCGTACGGGATGAGCTTGACGACCGTGCTGTCGATCTCGAAGAAATTCAGGTTGATCGCCGGCACACCGTATTGGCGCGACAGGAAATTCGTTACGTCTTCATCCGAGAGAAATCCCAGCTTGACCAGGATTGACCCCAGCCGTGTGCCGCTTTCTTTCTGGACCTTCAGCGCCTGGTCCAACTGTTCGGGCGTAATGACCTTCTCTTTCACCAGAAGATCGCCCAACCGCTGAGACATACTTCGGTCTCCCTCTTCTTTTCCTTACCGCTGCCGGAACTCGTCCTGCATTGCGCTTCAGCGCGTTGTTTTTGGGGAAAACTTAGTTCTACCGGGTAGCGCGAATCGTATGGCGACTGACAGAAATTGTCAATCGGGAATGTTGCTGGAATGGTAACGAATTTTGGGCTTTCTTGTGGGAATTCTCATTTCGCAAGCTGGGTGCCCCACACATCGCGCCACCATGCATCGTTCACAGGCCCGAATCCTCTGCGCGATGTGTGGGTCCCTCGACGCGCTGAGTCGGCACCGTCTCTGCGCTCTCTCCCCTTCTGCGACCTCTGCGCTGATGGTTTTCCAAACACCTTGCACGGCCTACCCCTTTCCCGTTCATTTCCGCACACCCGGTTCCCAGCAGCGGACGGCCGTCGGCCCCACTCGCCCGCAAGCTCTTCATGTTGTGCCACTTAGGTTGGCAATGGCCGTGCCCCTACAATCCTCTTATGCTTGACGGCTTCTTCCAGGATCTCCGCTTCGGCGCGCGCATGCTGGCCAAGGCGCCCGCATTCACCATGGTCGCCGTTCTGACACTGGCGCTCGGCATCGGCGTCAACACCGCCATCTTCAGCATCGTCAACGCGCTTTTGCTCAGGACGCTTCCCGTACAGGCCCCTGAGCGGCTCGCGGTAATCGGCGATCCCTCGCGCGTCCACTCTTGGTCGAACGGGTCGCCGCGCAGCGATATCTTCTCGGTTCCGCTCTACAAGGAATTTGACGCCAATAACCAGGTCTTCACCAGCCTGGCTGCGACCACGAACTTCAATCCGCGTGTGACCCTCGATGACTCCGGACGGGACCAGGCCGCCGAGCGGGCGCACGCGCGTATCGTCTCCGGCAATTACTTCGAGACGCTGGGCGTCCGCGCCGCGGCAGGACGCACGTTTACCGCCGACGACGATAAGGCGCCGGGCTCGGACCCCTACCTGGTGATCAGTTATTCATACTGGATCCGCCGCTTCCACCGGGATCTTGCGACCATCGGCAAAACCATTCACGTGAACGGCTACCCGCTGACCATCATCGGCGTCGCCGCTCCCGGATTTGACGGCGAAGTCGTCGGCGACCTCCAGGATTTCTGGGTGCCGCTGATGATGGAACCGCAGGTCATGCCCGGCCGCGATTACCTCAACAAGATCGACACCTCGACCCTGCTGCTCGTCGGCCGCCTGAAGCCGGGCATCTCGCTGGCGCAGGCTCGGGCCAGTATGAACGTGACCTTCCAGCAGATCGCGCATTCTTCCTTCGCCGACCGCTTCGACAAGGACAACAAGCCCGAGTTGCAAGGCCTGAAAATCGATGTCGCCTCCGCCGCGCGCGGCCTCTCCAGCATTCGCAAGGAATTGCAACGCCCGCTCTGGTTCCTGATGGGCATCGTCGGACTGGTGCTGCTGATCGCGTGCGTGAACGTCGCCAACCTGTTGCTGGCGCGTTCGTCAGCCCGGCAAACGGAAATCGCCGTACGGCTCGCGATTGGTGCCTCCGCGGGTAGCGTGGCGCGCCAGTTGTTGACCGAATGCGTCCTGCTCGCCGGTCTCGGGGGCGCGCTTGGCCTGCTGATCTCGCTATGGGCGACGCGCGCGCTCGTCTGGATGGTGACCGGCTCGTGGAACGTGAAGATGAACGTCTCGCCCGATGGGCGCGTATTGGCCTTCACCGCCGGAGCCTCTTTCCTGACCGGCATCCTGTTCGGATTAGCGCCCGCGTTACGCGCGCGCAAGATGCAGTTGTTCAGCGTCCTCAAGGAAGGCGGACGCTCCGCCGCAGCGTCTGGCTCACCCCGTCCGAGCGCCAGCCGGTATCTGGTCGCCGCGCAGGTCGCGCTGTCGGTCCTGGTGCTGTTCACCTCGGCGATCCTCGTCCGCAGCCTGAAGAACCTGCATGCCTTCAACACTGGCTACGTTCGCGATCATCTGTTGCTAATTGGTGTGGACGGCACCGCGGCCGGGTACAAAGCGGAACGGTGGCAGAACGCGCTCGACGAACTCCTGGAGCGCTTCCGTCATCTGCCCGGCGCGACGGCGGCTACCTATTCTTCGAACGGTTTGTTCAGCGGCAGCGAATCGGCCGACGGCATCATCGTCGAAGGCTACACGGCCGCGCGCGACGGCGACAAGGTTGCGTGGGACGACACGGTCGGGCCGAACTACTTCCGCACGATCGGTGTGCCGATGGTCCTCGGCCGCGAAATCGGACCGCAGGACACGGCGAGTTCGCCACGCGTCGTGGTAATCAATCAAACCATGGCACAGTTCTATTTCAAGGACCAGAACCCGATCGGGAGACACATCGCAATTGACGATGAGAAGTTGCGAAATCAGCCGTTCGAGATCGTCGGTGTTGCGCGCGATGTTCACGACCACGGTATACGAGCCGAAGTCCACCGCCGGTTCTATATGGCGGGCCCTCAATCCTTCGATGGGGGGGTCGGGGCGCCGAATTTCATTCTGCGGACCTCCGGAAGCCCTTCGGCGTTGCTCGAGTCGGCGCGCAAAGCCGTGCACGAATTCGATCCCAACCTGGCGGTCACCGACGCCAACACCGCCAACGAACTGGTGGACACCAGCCTGATGGATCAGATAGCCGTCGCCGATCTCTCCGGCCTTTTTGCAGCCTTGGCTCTGCTGCTGGCCTGCATCGGACTCTACGGCCTGATGTCCTACTCGGTCGCCGGACGCACCCGCGAAATCGGCGTACGCATGGCACTGGGCGCCACACGCGGCAAGCTGGTTTCCCTGGTTTTGCGCGAAGCAATGACAATGGTCATCGTCGGCGTGGCGCTGGGAATTCCAATCGCCATCGCCGCCAGCCGCGGACTACGTTCGATGTTGTTCGAGGTCACTCCGCTCGATCCGCTCTCATTGGCAGCGACCGCCGTGCTGCTGATCGCGGTCGCGACCCTGGCGGCGTTTATCCCCGCGCGACGCGCGACGAGAGTGGACCCGATGGTGGCGCTGAGATACGAGTAGGCTTGTAAGACAGAAATCGGTAATCAGGAATCCGTAATCAGGAGCTCCGCTCCCAATCACCGATTACCGATTACCGATTTCCAATCCCTACATTCCGCTCTTATTGCTTGTCGTACACCTGTACGATTGTGATCTTCTTCCCTTTCGCGTCGGTGGAGTGCGACGTGACAGTGCGGCTCTTCCCGTTCGCGGAATACACGATCATCCCCGACATTACTGTCTTTCCGCCCTTCTTGTTCCATAGCATGTAATGGCGTGCGTCGGCCATCTTGTAGGAGCGTGAATCGGCGGTCGGATCTCCAACCAGTGGATAGTCCTTTCCGTCGAACTTGCCGACCCATTCGTTATGGACCGGATTGCCGGAACCATCCACGCCGTCCACGACGCACTTCACTTTGTCGCCTTCGGCCGTGTACACGACGGTCGGATTCTTTCCTGCGCCGGCAGGTACCTTGGACTTGGCCTCGTTCAGCTTCCACGTG
>JBOGLI010000281.1:0-7058 GCA_050746165.1 Terriglobales bacterium
CGTGGATTCTTCGACGATCCTGCACTACGCCTCGACCGAATCGCCGTCGCGACTGAAGACATTCTCCATTTCGTTTCACGGGCGCAGCTTCGACGAGACGCGCTACATCCGCTCCGTCGCCGAGCGCTTCCACAGCGATCACCAGGAGTTCGATCTCAATCCCGAAGAAAAGCTGCAAGGTGCGGTCGAGGAGTTCGCTTACTTTTGCGACGAGCCCATGGCGGACGCGGGCGCGCTGCCGATCTGGTTCTTGTCGAAGTTGAGCAAGCGGAAAGTAACAGTCACGTTAAGCGGCGAGGGCGCGGACGAACTGTTCGGCGGATACCTGACCTATCGCGCCAACGGTTATGCCGCTCTCGCCCGCCGATTCCCCGGCCTGGCGCTGCGGGCGGCGCTCGCAACGGCGCGCCAGTTGCCGGTTTCCGACGATAAGATCGGTTTCGAATACATGCTCAAGCGCCTGCTTGAAGGAACGCTAATGAGCCCGGCGCGGGCGCATGTGTATTGGAACGGGACGTTTAGCGATGCGGAAAAACAGGCGCTCGCAGCGGTGTCGTTGCCGGGCGCGCTGAATTCCCTGCTCGCCGACGTTCAACCCAATGATCCGCCGCGCGACGGCCTTGCGGCGTTCCTGTACTTCGATCAGAAATACTTTCTCGCCGACGACATCCTGGTGAAGTCCGATCGCATGAGCATGGCGCACTCGCTGGAGGTGCGCCCTCCGTTCCTCGATCACCGCATCGTGGAATTCGCGGCGACGCTCCCGGCGTCGATGAAAATCCGCGGCGCGCGCCAAAAGGTAGTACTGAAGGAACTGATGCGAGGAAAATTGCCGCCGCAGGTGCTCACTCGCAAGAAGGTCGGGCTCGACATTCCAGCCCATGACTGGCTGCGCGGCCCGTTGCGCGAGTTCATGACCGAGGTGCTGACTGATGGCATGGCGGCCCACGGTGATCTGTTCCTCCGCGGACAAATCGAGGAACTCATGCGCAGCCACCTCGAGCGGCGCGCCAACGTCGGTTATCACCTCTGGGGATTGATGATCCTGTTCCTGTGGATGAAGAAATGGAATATTACAGTCGGGAGAAGCGTGTCACGCTTAGCTGAAAGTGATCAGTGGTCAGTGATCAGTGATCAGCGGGACAACACCCGAGTTTCGAGATGATGCGCATGATCACTGAGCACTGATTACTGAGGACTCGCTGTTCCCACCGGCTCATTCGTGAACACCGTCTTACCGCCGATCGAAGCCAGCGTATAGAGCGAGTTCTCGGGAATCTCGCTGCGGATGCGCTTCACCGACTCGTCAGGCACCAATAAGTAATACCGTTTGCCGGTGGTCCATAGCTTCTCCAGCTTGGCATCGTCGATGAAGACGTCGGGAGCGCCCGGCGCGTACGAGCCGTACTCCATCACGAAGTACCGCCCGTTCAGGATGAGCACGTCGTCCGTGTGGTAGAAGAGCACCGACGATTCGCGGTTGATGTCATCCTGGATGATCAGTTTTCCGGCGGGCGCGTGATTCAGCGCCTCGGCCAGCGGATGGGACGACATGTATGGGTCGAAGACGACCAGTGCTAATCGCGCCGCGAAGAAGAACACCACCATCATCGCGGCAAAGGCGTACAGCGCGCGGCGTCCCTTCAATACGAACGCGCCGATCGCACCCAGCAGGAATGCAATACCGGCCACGAAGAGCGGCAGGCGCAGGTAAGCGAACGATTCCACCGTCAAATCGAGCATGTGGCCAAGAGACAGCGTGTAGTCGCCGGGATGGCGCGAGAGCGCGACCGAAATGTCGCCGGGCGTCGGCACGTGCGCGGTGATGATCAGCAACGCCGCGATGGCCGCGGCGGCGGCCAGGGCAAACCCGATCAAGATGCGGTTGCCGATGCGCAGCCACTTCTCCGATTCCGCCATGCCGCAGGCCAGCAGCAGCGCCAGCGCCGGATAGAGCGGCATGCTGTAGTACTCCTGGGTGGTCGAGAAGGTGAAGAACAGCATCACGAAACCGATCCAGCAGGCGCACAGCAGGCGCAGGCGCCCGGCGCGGTCCACGGGCCGGTAATTCAATTTGAAGACTGCCGGCAGGTACACCGACCATGGGAAGAACCAGAGCAGGTGGAAGCCCCAGAACAGCCAGCGCGGGACGGTGTTGTAGTCGCGCGGGTAGCGCAGGTTCAGGAAGCGCAGGAAGTGCTCGTTGATGATGTAGAACCAGAAGAAGCCGTGATACTGGCCGGGACCGCCGAGTCCGAAATAGAAATACGGCGGGTTGCGCAGCGTCGCCAGCACGTGCCAGGGCACGGCGATGGCGAGAAACAGGAGTAAGCCTGTCAGTGGGTGCAGCTTCTTCCAAAGCTCGCGGCGGAAGAGTTGCCGGGTCGCCAGCAGGTAGAAAAACACCGCCCCGCCGGGGATCACCAGCCCGATCAGCCCCTTTGTCAGAACGGCGAGCGCACAGCCGGCGGCCAGCACGTACGCCCAGCGGCGTCCATGGGGCTCGTCCGGATCGACGGCGCGTATGAACCCGTACAGCGCGACCGCTATCAGCAGCGTCAGCAGAACGTCGGCGATATCGATGCGCGTGAACAGGAACAGCCCGACACAGGTACTGATGACGATGCCTGCATACAGTCCGATTTTCGCATCGAACGCCCACCGCCCCATGCGCACCAGCAGCAAGGCCAGCGCAATGCACGAAAGCACGATGGGAAGGCGCGCTACCCAATCATGTACGCCGAACAGGTGGTAGAACGTGGCGGCGATCCAGGTCTTCAGCGGAGCCTTTTCGAAATAAACGAGGCCGTCCACCCGGGTGGTGACCCAGTCGCCCGACTTGAACATGTTCTTGGCGAGCAAGGCCTGCCAGGAATCGACGTCATCCATCAGCGAGGGCGGGCTGACCATGTTGAAGGCGTACACCGCGGCGGCGACCAGCAGGACGATCCATTCCGGGCGCATGCTCGCGCGCATGCCGGACTTTTGCTGAATTGGAGGGGGGAGTACTTGAAGTTCGCTCATGCCGCTCGATGGTTGGGCTACTCATCGTGGTCTGCGGAGTGTGCAAGTCATTGTAGCTCAGCGGGCGCGGGGCACACTTCCACATTCGTTCCAAACCCGGCAGTTAGGGAATCGTTGCGCCACCACGAGACGGCAAAATTCGCATCGTTTGCCGCGGATACAGTGCGTTCCGCCTTATAATACTGAGGTGCCGAAATATTCCGTAGTCATCCCTCTGCACAATGAAGAGGAGAACGTCGCCGAGCTGTACGACCGCATCAAGGCGGTGATGGAAGCGCAGCCGGACACGTGGGAACTCGTCCTCGTCGATGACGGCAGCACCGACCATACCATCAAAATCCTGACGGAAATCGCCGCGGTGGACAGCCGCATCGTCGTCGTCAAGCTGCGGCGCAACTTCGGGCAGACCGCCGGCCTCGCCGCCGGATTCGATCACGCGCGCGGCGAATACGTGATTGCGATGGACGGCGACCTCCAGCACGACCCTGCCGACATTCCTTTGTTCCTGGAAAAGCTGGCCGAGGGGTACGACATCGTCAGCGGCTGGCGCAAGCGCCGCATCGACAATCTCTGGTTCCGCCGCATGCCATCGCGTGCCGCCAATTGGCTGATGGCGAAGCTGAGCGGCGTCGATATCCACGATTTCGGCACTACGTTCAAGGCGTACCGCCGCGACCTGCTTTCGCAGGTCCCGCTCTACGGCGAGATGCATCGGTTCATTCCGGCGCTGGCGTCCTGGTACGGCGCGCGGATTTGCGAGATTCCCATCCGCAACATCAACCGTGAACGCGGCAACTCGCACTACGGTATCGGGCGCACCATCCGCGTCTTCTTTGACTTGATCACGATCCGTTTCCTGCTGCGCTATCTCTCGCGTCCGCTGCACTTTTTCGGTGGCGTCGGCATGATGGGGCTGATGATGGGCACGGTGATCGGCAGCTATCTTGCCATCCGAAAATTGATTTCGCCGAACTGGGACGTGATTGAAGCCCACGGGCCGCTGATGGTATTCGCGGCCGTGCTCATCGTCGCCGGCGTGCAATTGCTCGCCATCGGCCTGCTGGGCGAAATGCACGTACGGCATTACCATGAGTCGGCCCGCAGCGTGCCCTACTCGGTTGACCACGTGCTCGCCGCTGGAGACAACCAGAGGGCGGTCGAATCCGACTAGTTCCCATCAAGGCCGAATGAAACCTGCGTTATTGAACTGGCTCGTCTGTCCACAGTGCAAAGGTGCGCTGACCCTGCGCGCTCCCGCGGAGGGCAAGGAAATCGAGGCAGGCGACCTGGACTGTTCAGTCTGCCGCGCGGCCTATCCGATCGTCCGCGGCGTGCCCCGCATGCTTTTTGGCGAGCTTGCCAAGGACAAAGAGCGCACCGCCTCCGCCTTCGGATACGAATGGACACACTTCACCGAGCTGACCGACCAATACCGCCAGGAGTTCCTGGAGTGGATCGAACCCGTTCAGCCTGAATTTTTTCGCGACAAGGTCATTCTCGACGCCGGTTGCGGCAAGGGCAGACACGCGGAACTCTCGGCCCGCTTCGGCGCCCGCGAAGTGATTGCGGTCGACTTGTCGGACGCGGTCGAATCCGCGTACGCGAACACCCGCAACCTGCCGAACGTGCACGTCGTGCAGGGCGACATTTATCACCTCCCATTCCTGCGGCCTTTCGATTACGCCTACAGCATCGGCGTGCTCCATCACTTGCCCGATCCCGGCCGCGGATTTGCTTCGGTGTGCAGTCACCTGAAAACGGGAGGACGCGTCTCCGCCTGGGTGTACGGCGCGGAAGGCAATGGGTGGATCGCGCGTTTCATCGATCCGCTGCGGATTCATGTCACGTCGCGCGCTCCCAAGTGGATTACCCGCGCCGTGTCATTTCTTTTCGCGCTGCCGCTCTACGTAGGGCTCAAACTGGTGTACGGCCCGGCCAGCAGCCGCCCGGGACTGCGGAAGCACCTCTTCTACAGCGATTATCTCTGCGCGATTTCCAATTACTCGTTTGCGGAGAACTATTGGAATGTGTTCGATCACCTGGTGGCGCCAACGGCCTTCTACCTGCGCCGAGACGAGGTGGAGGCGTGGTTCCGCGGCGGAGCGTTCCACGAGGTCGAGATCGCCCAGCACCATGGCAACAGTTGGCGCGCGACCGCGACGGTCACCGACGTTGCCGCCCCGGCCGCGCCCGATCTGCACGCGGCTCCGGAGAAGGTGCGTTAGCCGGCCGTGCGCATTCCGTAGTGTAAAATCCATCATTTCAAGGGGAAGCTATGCGAATTGCAGTATTAGGTGGGGATGGGTACTGCGGGTGGGCGACAGCCCTGTATCTCTCACAACGCGGGCACGAAGTTTCGATTTTCGATAACTTCTGCCGCCGCCAATGGGACCACGAACTCGGTGTCCAGACCCTCACCCCCATCCAACCGCTGGCCGACCGGCTGCGCGTGTGGAAGAAACTTAGCGGCCGCGAAATACCAATCCTCGCCGGCGACATCTGCGATTACGATTTCCTCTCGTCCGCCCTGCGCTCGTTTGCTCCCGACGCGGTCGTGCATTTCGCCGAACAGCGCGCCGCTCCCTACTCGATGATCGACCGCAAGCACGCGGTCTTTACCCAGGTAAACAACGTCGTCGGCACGCTCAACCTGCTCTTCGCGCTGCGTGAGTTTCTGCCCGATTGCCACATCGTCAAGCTCGGAACGATGGGCGAGTACGGCACGCCCAATATCGATATCGAAGAGGGCTACATCACGGTCGAGCACAACGGCCGCCGCGACACGCTTCCCTATCCCAAGCAGCCCGGCTCGTTCTATCACCTGTCCAAGGTGCACGACAGCCACAACATGATGTTCTGCTGCAAGATCTGGAAGCTGCGCGCCACCGACCTCAACCAGGGCGTGGTGTACGGCACCATGACCGACGAAACCGGCCTCGACGACGCCCTCATCAACCGCTTCGACTACGACGAAGTCTTCGGTACCGTGCTCAATCGCTTCTGCATTCAGGCGGCGATCGGGCATCCGCTTACCGTGTACGGAAAAGGCGGCCAAACGCGCGGTTTTCTCGATATTCGCGACACCGTCCGCTGCATCGAATTGGCGTGCCTGAATCCCGCCGCCGCCGGCGAGTGCCGCGTCTTCAACCAGTTCACCGAGCAGTTCTCGGTGCTGCAACTGGCGGAAATGGTGAAGACAGCGGGCAAGCACCTGGGCCTGAAGGTCGAGGTGAATCACTTGCCCGATCCGCGTGTCGAAGCCGAGGAGCACTACTACAACGCCAAGCACACGAAGCTGATTGAGCTTGGACTCAAGCCGCACCTGCTCTCGGAATCGCTGCTCGATTCGCTAATGAACGTCGCCATGCGCTACCGAGACCGGGTTGATCTCTCGATGATGATGCCGAAGGTGAACTGGCGCACAGCGCGCAACGAGCGCAGCGCCCAAACCCCTCGTCCAACAAAGCCCACTCACGCCGGTAACGGAAGCGCCGCGACGAAGGGTGCGGAAGTGGATCCCGCCCCCGCACGTGCCGCCGCCGACGCGCAGGACTGATCAGTACTGTGCACTGAGTCACTGAGCAAGAACGCGCGCCTGAACTCAGCCGGTGCTCGGAACAGGTTCATGCCTCTCAAGTACTCAGCGCCTCCCCGCAAATCTTCTTCTTTTTCTCTCCTTGACAGTCTAGGAAAGCCAAGCGTACTCTCCCAGACAGTCTAGGAAGACTACGCCATGTCTGAACCACTGGAACTGCTGCAAGGCACCCTCGACATGCTCATCCTCAAGGCCGTTTCGTTGGGCCCGCTGCACGGCTACGGCGTTCTCCTCCGCATCCAGCAGATCTCGGGCGAGCGGCTCAAGATCGAGCAGGGCTCTCTTTATCCGGCGCTCTACCGCCTGGAGGCGCAGGGCTGGATCGCCGGCGAGTGGGGTGAGTCGGAGAACAACCGCCGCGCCAAATACTATCGCCTGACCGCCTGCGGAAGGCGCCGCCTGGAGCGCGAGGCCTCGAAGTGGAACCAGATGGCGGAAG
>JBOGLI010000282.1:0-5508 GCA_050746165.1 Terriglobales bacterium
GTATCGGGCTTGGCGAGATACGAGTTGGCGCCAAGCTCGTAGGCGCGGTTCACGTCCACCGAATGACGAGACGAGGTCAGCATCACGACGGGAAGGCGGCGCAACGTATCGGTGCGGTTGCGCAGCCATTCGAGGACCTCGAGGCCGCTGCGGCGGGGCAACTTGATGTCCAGCAGCAAGAGGTTCGGCAAGGGATTCTCCTAACGGTCCTGGTAGGGCTCACGTCCTTCGAGATAAGCAATGATCTCGTCACCATTGCTCAGCCGCTTTAAGGAAAACTTCGTTCCCGATTTGTCGAAGGCGCGTTGCAGCAGAAGGGCGTCGGCAGGGTCGTCCTCGACGAGGAGAACGAGTTTTGTGTCTACGCCGTTCATTTTGTTGTTCCGGCGAGCGGGAGGTCGATCCAAAAGGTGCTGCCGCGGCCCAGTTGGGATTCGATGCAGATCCGTCCGCCCATGCGCTCAACGGCGCGCTTGACAATGGCGAGGCCGATGCCGGTGCCAGGAAATTCTTCCGTGCCATGCAGGCGCTCAAAGACCTGGAAGATGCGGTCCTGGTGCTGTGGCGCGATTCCGATCCCGTTATCTTTGACTGAAACACGCCCGAAATTGCCCTTCCCGGAGTAGCTGACGGTTACTTCGGGCGCGACGTTCGGCCGGCGGAACTTGAGCGCGTTGTGAATAAGGTTATAAAGAGTTTGGCGAAGCGTGGGCTCGTGGGCCAGAACTTCGGCCTTATCGGGGACGTTCACCTTGATGCTGCCATCCGTGGCACCCAGCGATTTCAGGGCCGCAGCGGTTACGCGAGCCACCGACACCCTGTCCACCAGGAGTTCGGTCCGGCTGAGGCGGCTGTAATTCAAGAGATCTTCCACCAGGCGGTTCATGCGGGCGGCGCCGTCAAGGACGTGCTGCAGATACTCGTGGGCGGTCGCGTCGAGCCGGTCCCCGTATTCCTCGCGGAGGGCGTCGGCAAAGCCGGTAATGGCGCGGATGGGAGCACGCAAGTCATGCGAGACCGAGTAGCTGAAGGCCTCCAGTTCGGCGTTGGTCTGCTCGCGCTCGGCGATTTGCACTTCCAGCTCCTCGGCGTGCTCGCGGATGCGGTCGAGAAGTTCCTTGCGGTCGGTGACATCGCGGGTGATCTTCGAATATCCGACGACCTTTCCTTCGTCGTCACGCACGGGCGTCACGACCACGCTGGACCAGAAGCGGGAGCCGTTCTTGCGCACGCGCCAGCCTTCGCCCTCGAAGTGGCCCTCGGTGGCGGCCGTGTGCAGCACGAATTGCGGCATGCCCTTGGCCCGGTCCTCAGGAGTGTAGAAAATGGAGAAATGTTTGCCGATGATTTCTTCGGAGGTGTATTGCTTGATGCGTTCGGCGCCCGCATTCCAACTGGTGATATGCCCATCGGCGTCGAGAGAGTAGATGGCGTAGTCGGTGACGGCCTCGATCAGGAGGCGGTAACGAACTTCCGCCGCGCGCCGCTCGGTGAGGTCGCGGGTAACCTTGCCGAAGCCAATCAGCTTCCCCTGCTCGTCGCGGATGGTGGTGATGATGACATTCGCCCAGAAGCGCGACCCGTCGTTGCGCAGGCGCCAGCCCTCGTCTTCGAAGCGGCCGGTGCGTTCAGCTTCCCGCAGCTCGAACGCGGGCTTGTCGTTGTCCAGATCGACTTGGGGATAAAACTTGGAGAAGTGCTGGCCGATGATTTCCTTGGCCTTGTACCCCTTGATGCGCTCGGCGCCGAGGTTCCAGGTGGCCACATGACCGGCCGGATCGAGCATGAAAATGGCGTAATCGCCGATGGACTCGACGAGGTACCGGAAAACCCTTTCGCTTTGCAGGCTCGATAGAACTTCTGAAGGTGCCGACTGAAGCGCCATTCACACCCCGTGAAAACGTTGATTGCCGCCGGCCCACTTCCGGCGCAAGAGGTTCTCAGCCAAAACGGCTGACAATTGAGGTCATTCTATCGGAAAACCCTCACTGCGTTCCCGATGGCAGGACAAAATGCAAAACGGGCGCGTGGGCAACACCTCTACAGGACGCCGCGTCCGGGGCCTGATACACGCGGCTTAAGAATCGCTCTAGTATTATCGATTGGCATGGTGAATCTCTTCGCGATTGTGGCGCTCGGTTTCCTGCTCGGGATGAGGCACGCGACCGATCCCGATCACGTTATCGCCGTCACCACCATTGTCAGCCGGGAGAGAAGCCTTAAGCAGGCTGGCGTGATCGGGGCGGTGTGGGGTTTCGGACATACGCTGACGATCCTGACGGTGGGCGCGGCGATGATACTGTTCCGCGTGATGCTGCCGCCGCGGCTTGGTTTGGCGATGGAACTCGCGGTGGGCGTGATGCTGATCGTGCTCGGGCTGCGCAATATGGGACCGTTGCTTGGGTTCGCGGCCGAGCCGAAGCCCGCGGGAGAAAAAGCGGTCGCTGCCGTTGCCGATTCAGGCTTTCACCTTCACGGCGACTACATCCACGCGCACGGACATTCGCACGCGCACGATCCTGACAAGACTCCACTCGGTGTTTTCGACCGCTATTGTGGGCGCATCGGCGTCTACCAGGTCGTTCGTCCACTGCTGGTGGGGATCGTTCACGGGTTGGCAGGTTCGGCGGCGATCGCGCTCCTGGTTCTCAGCACCATCCAGAGTTTTCGCTGGGCGGTCGCCTACCTGCTCGTGTTCGGCATCGGAACGATTGTCGGCATGATGCTGATCACAATCACGATCGCGACGACCTTCTCTTTCGGCCAAGCGCGCTTTGCCGGTCTACAGCGCCATTTCGGATGGGTGAGCGGCGTGGTCAGCGTGGCATTCGGCCTGTTTATCGCCTACCAGATTGGATTCGTGAACGGGCTCTTCACCGGCAACGTTCACTGGATTCCGCGCTAAGAAAAAGGGGCATCGCAGCCGCGATGCCCTGCCCAAGTCGATTAGAACTACTGCACTGTGATGTTCACTGACGTCGAGTGAGCTACGCCCGCCGACGTTGCGGTGATGGTCACCGTGCTGGTTGTGGCCTGGTGCGTGGACGTGGTAGTAGTGGGTGCGGTTGCAACGCTGCCGCCGCCACCGCATCCGACCGCCGCCAGAATGACGATCAGCATCAGCGCGAGGGCGATCCACCGGACTCGCTTCCGATCAGCGCCACCAACCATGACGAACCCGAACGGCGCCAGTATCAGCGCTAGCCAGGGCGAACCGTGGCGCGACCCGGGCATGGAATTCAACGCGGCAACTTTGGCAGTGGCGATCATCAACGTTGACGATCCGCCAATCGTGCCGGGCGTGATCGTCGCCGGAGCGAACGAGCAAGACATTCCGGCCGGCAGGTTCCCGCACGAGAGGGTGACCGGCGCGTTGAACGCCCCGAATTTCGGCGAGACCGCGACGGTGTAGGTAGCGGACGATCCGGCGGTGACCGTCGCGCTGGAGACCGAGGGCGCTACCAGGAAGTCGGCAACGGTGACATTAACCGCGACCGGCGCGGAGTCAACTTCGCCGTCGTTGACCGTCAGGGTGACGCGCGAGGCGCCGAACGGCAGGGTGACTGTCGGTTTAACGCCGGTGATAGTCCCGCCGCCTTCGGGGAAGGGCCCGGACCAGCGGTAGGTGAGGGTGTCGCCATCGGCATCGGACGAGGCTGCGGCGTCCAAAGCAACCGGCGCGCCGGTCGTGGTCACACCCGGGACAGTCGCGTCCGCTCCAGGATTGGCCACCGGCGGAGTATCCAGAGGTTCGAACAGAGCAAACGGAGACAGCGAGGCAGTGGCCGCCGACGCGGTGCCCGCCGCCAGGTTGAGGGCCGTCGTGCGATCAACCCAAACTCCGTTCTCCATGTGGAAGAGGCGCACGTGCGACGGATGATGGAAAGCAGACGGCGCGAAGCGGAAGGTAATGCCGACCAGTCCGGTGAACTGCGCGGTGGTGGCGACGTCGTAATACACGGCGGCTGCGCCAGAGCGGAACCCCGAAGGCGGCGCTGAGGCCAGCGGCAAGGTAGTCAGCGAGGTCAAGCCCGACAGCGTCACCGAGCCGAAGGTTACCGCGGCGGTGCCGCCCGCGTCACTCGCATCGACGGTGACTGCCGAGCCGGCCGGAGTATTGATCTGGACGTTCGGTGGTGTGATCCGCACCGCATTGTTGGTCGGAATCGGATCGTATTGATTGGCGTGGGCGGCGAGATCGATCTCGGCCCACCCGCTATCGGGCGCTTGTGCCGCGATGGTGACGGTGATCGAGCTGCCGGCAGCCAGGCTTCCGATCGGGCAGGTCAGTACCGGAGAGACGTAGGTGCAGGTGGACGGGAGCACCGAGACGAAGGTGTAACGCACCAGGTTGGCGGTCAGCACGACCCCGGTCGCGTCCGAGGGACCGTTATTGGTGAGCGTCGCCGCATACGCGGGTACGCCGTTGAGAGAGCCGGCCGGCGTGGTCGTAACCGACAAGTCAGCCGCGATCGACGACGAATTGATGGAGACGGAGTTGTTGAGCGGAGCGGTGTCGGTTTCGTTTGCCGAAACGCTGGCCGCGTCGAGCAATGCGCCCGCGCCGTTGATCTGCGCGACGATCGTGATCGTGACACTTGCGCCATTGGCGAGCGTGCCGACGCTGCAAGTTACGGGAGCCGTACCGGAGCAGGTTCCGACGGTCGATGTCGCAGATACGACGCCTTCCAACGCGGACACGGTATTCGTAATCACCACACCGGTGGCGTCGGAGGGGCCAAAGTTCTGCGCGACGATGGTGTAGGTGGCGTTAGAGCCAGGTTGTATTTGCTGCGGATTCACCGCGCCAGTGATGCGCAGATCCGCATTGGGAACGATGGTGTTGTTAGCGGTAACGGAGTTGTTAGCCGAGTTCGTGTCCACCAGCGAACCCTGCACGCTGGCGGTATTGGCAAACGTCGAGGCGACGGTCGGATGCAGGACGGCATTGACGTTGACGCTCGCATTTGCGGCGAGCGATGCCAGCGAACAAGTGATCGTGCCGGCGGTCACGGTGCACGGCGTTCCGCCGATGTCGGCGCTCACGAAGGTCATGTTCGCCGGAATTGTATCGGTGAAGGTCGTAACTCCGGCATCGTTCGGGCCGTTATTAAAGATGGTGAAGATGTACGGCTGGTCTGCGCCGAACAATGTGCCGGACGGCGCGTTCACCGAGAGCACCAGGTCGGCGGCAAACGACGGGACCGTTACCGACACGGAGTTGTTGGCGGCCACTGGATCGGCCTCAGTGGCGGAAGCGGCCGCGCTGTTGACGAGCGATCCGGCGCCGGTTACCTGAACGGTGATGGTGACGGTGACGCTGGAGGCATTCGTGACCGTGCCGATGGCGCACGCGACGGTGGTCGTGACCGAGCACGTGCCTTGCGTAGATGTCGCCGATTGCACGGTAACGCCCAGCGGGAGGGTGTCGGTGAGAGCGACGGCGGTGGCGTCGGACGGTCCACCATTTGTCAAAACAAGGGTGTATGTGAGCGTTCCGCCCGGTTG
>JBOGLI010000283.1:0-6471 GCA_050746165.1 Terriglobales bacterium
GGGATTTGCCCTGAAAAGCCTACGAGCCCCAGCAACCATGCGTAATGCGTCATGCGGTACACCAGCCAACTGGTGGCGATGCGCGTCATCCAGGTGCCGATCAGGGAAATGCTCTGGCCGCTGAAGAAGAGGCGGTAATTGCGGTGGCGCAGCGCCCGCAGGATGAATCCCCCGGTGCGCTGCGATGAACTTGGCGGCGGCATCGTCGATTGGATGCTACCAACCGCGCCGGGAACCGCGAAGAGTCTGGCGTGTCACAGCGAGACGAGTCATGGGGCACCGCACATACGGGCTCGGATGTGCGAGGCAATCAGATTGTTTTTGGTGTGATTTATAAGTTACAATGACATCGCATTTCGACATTCGGCATTACACGACGGCCAATGGCAGGGATGTAATCGGAGATTATTTGAGCCGCCTCCGCGACGCGCGCGGAAGGGCGAGAATCGTCGCCCGGATCAGCCGGCTTGAAGATGGAAATTTTGGTGATGCCAAGTTTGTGCGGGATGGAGTGTATGAACTTCGCATTCACTACGGCCCAGGGTATCGGGTTTACTACGGCGTAATTGCGTTAGCGTGTGTCCTGTTACTTTGTGCAGGAGACAAGCAAAGCCAACCAGCGGATATCGAGAGGGCGGTGGCCTATTTGCGCGAGTACCAGAAAGCGGGAGAGGAAAATGGAGCGTAAACGTAGCGTGTCTCACGACGAATATGTCGTGCGTGAACTGCGCAGGGATCCGGAGTTCGCGGTCGAATACCTCCGGGCCGCGCTGGAGGACGAAGAGGAGCCCCGTGTGCTTCTGATCGCGCTTCGACACATCGCCGAGGCCCACGGAATCGCGAAGGTGGCCAAAGCCGCAGGCATTGAGCGCGAGAGCCTGTACCGCGCCCTTTCGCCAAAGGGAAATCCCAGATTGTCGACGCTGCTTGCGGTGGCTAAGGCAATGGGTCTGAAGCTCACGGTCGAAGCGGCGTAGTTCATGCTCTCGCCCGCCGCAGCTTCCCGCCTGCTTCCCGAGCTTCCCGAGAACTCCGAGGTCTTGATTGCGCGGCTGCGTTCGCTTGGCGACATGGTGTTGGAAACGCCGGCGATCGCAGCGCTCCACGCTTGGCGCCCGGACCTGAAGATCGCTGTGCTCGTCGAGCCCTGGTGCGCGCCGGTTGTCGAGGGCAACCCCGATATCTCGCGCCTCATCTTCCGCCGCGACTTCCTCTCCACCGCTCGCGAATTACGCCGCGCGAATTTTCCAATCATTTTCAACCAGCACGGCGGCCCGACCAGCGCTCTGCTGACCTTCGCCAGCGGCAGCCCGCATCGCGTCTGCTGGAAGGGCTACCAGTTTTCGTTTCTCTACAACGTCCTCGTTCCCGACGCGCAGGAGTTCTTCGGAACGACCCAAGTCCATACCGCCGAACATCGCATCTCGCAGCTCTGGTGGACGGGCCTTCCGCGCGGTCCCATTCCACGCGCAAAGGTCTTTCCGCAACCCGATGCAATCGCCGCTGTCACCAAGATCTTGCGCAACCGCGGCCTGCGCCCGGATGAGCCTTATGCGGTCTTACAGCCCGGTGGACGAATGGAGTCGATGCGCTGGCCGGTCGCCAACTTCGCCGAGATCGCCCGCTGGCTGCGAGCGACGCACGGCATCCGCAGCATCGTTAACCTCGGACGGCGCGACGAACAACTTGCCGCCTCGGTACATTCGTCGATGCGTGCCGACGCAATCATCATCGATACGTTCGGAGCGCGCGAGTTGATCGCGCTGCTCGCCGGGGCGCGGCTGTTCTTCGGCAACGATTCCGGCCCGGCGCACATCGCGGCGTCGCTAGATCGGCCTTGTGTCGTCATCTTTGCCGCGACCGATCCTGCGCAATGGCACCCGTGGCAGGTGGAGCACCGAGTCCTCACTCCGGAATCGGGAGTGAATCTTGCGCGTAATCAGCCGCCGTTCCCCGTCGCATCCATCTCGATCGAGCGGGCGAAGCAAGCGTGTGATGAGATTTTCGCCGCGCCAGCAAACTAATTTCCGTGCCTTGTCCCGTGCCCCTTGTCCCGTGCCCCTCAACCCTGCTGTATTCTCGTGGAATGCTTGGATACGCAGTAGGCGTGGACCTCGGCGCGACCAACCTCCGCGTCGGCGCGGTGGATGAACGCGGGCAACTACTGGACAAAATCTCGATCCCGATTGCGGGCCTGGGCGGCAGCGAGAGCGTAATCGCCCGCATGTGCGCGGGCATTGCCGATCTGACCTCACAGTTCAAGGGAACGCACGCGCTGCGCGGTATTGGCATCGCCATTCCCGGCATTATCGACATCGCCAGCGGCATTCTGATCGAATCGCCGAACCTGCCGGACTGGTCGAATTGTCCCGTGCGCGAGGAAGTCGAGCGGCGTCTGGGGACGCGCGTCATCCTCGAAAACGATGCGAACGCGGCTGCCATGGGCGAATTCTGGCTGGGCTCGGCGGCCGACTACACTTCCGCCTGCATGCTCACCCTGGGCACGGGCGTCGGCGGCGGGATCATCTTGAATGGCGCGCTCTGGCACGGCATGTCAGGCATGGCCGGCGAGCCCGGGCACATCACGATTTATCCCGACGGCGCGCCTTGCCCGTGCGGCAACCGCGGGTGTCTCGAACAGTATGCCGGCGCACGAGGGATCGTTCGTATGGCTCAGGAAGCCGCAGCGTCCGGACGCGCTCCGGCCCTGGCGAGCGCGATCGCCGCAAACCCGGATTTCACATCCGGCGATCTGTACGACCTCGCAAAGCACGGCGATGCAGCCGCGCACGCGATCTTTGAAACCGTCGGCCGCGCTCTCGGCATTGGTATCGCCGCGATCATTAACCTCCTCAACCTGCCGATCCTGGTCGTTGCCGGCGGAGGTTCCGCGGGCTGGGACCTGTTCTCTCCATTCCTGATGGAAGAGGTCCAACGTCGTTCCTATGTCTATCGTGCGGCCAGGCAGCCGGATGAAAACGGTGGAACTCAGCCGACCAAAATCTGCCGCGCTGTACTTGGCGCCGACGCGGGA
The DNA here is from genome assembly GCA_050746165.1 of Terriglobales bacterium. Taxonomy (GTDB): domain Bacteria; phylum Acidobacteriota; class Terriglobia; order Terriglobales; family Acidobacteriaceae; genus DAISJI01. Next base: position 3,035 of record JBOGLI010000283.1, read on the forward strand.
ATCTACGGCGCCGCGCGCCTTCCCATGTTGCCCGCCGAGGTAGGGGAACACGAGCAAAACGCTTCGTAGTCATCGCTGGCGCATGTCGAGGTTTGCTGGGCCAAGTGAGACTTCAATGATGCATCAAGTCACGCCCAAACTTGACTCTGTCGTCTCCGATCTCGAAGAGCTCGCCGAAGAATCGCGCGCGTAAGAAGAAAGCCCAGTGCCGAAGTACTGGGCCATTCAAGAATCCAATAACGGAAGTACTACAGTTGCGGGGGTGGAGGATTGCCGCCACCGTTCTCCCCGCCGGGTCCGCGACGACCACCGCCGCGTCCGCCACGCTCCATCATGCGTTTCTGCATTTCGTCGAACTTGGTCTGCTGGTCCGACGTAAGCACGTTGCGGATCTGGTCCATGTGGTCCTTGCGGATGTCCATCATCTTGGACCTGCGGTCCGGCCCCTGCACCGAGCTATCGCTGCGGAGCGCTTCCATCTGCTTCTGCTGATCTTCCAGGATTGGCTTGATCTTTTCCTGTTGGTCTTGCGTAAGATTCAATTCCTTCGTCAACCGGCCTAGTTCAGCCTGGGGGCCCATCGGACCGCGCGGTCCGCCCATGCGCTGTCCGCCCATCTGGCCCATCTGACCGCCTTGCTGTTGGCCTTGCTCCTGCGCGAACATGCCGACCGACCACGTTACCGCCAGCACCATCGCCAGCAGCGCTAACATTCGTTTGCTCATCTCTCCTCCTGAGGGAATCCGGAGCGGAAAACGGCTATCGACACCGGACCCTTGTTTGAACCCTCACCTAGAACCCCCTGCTGCTTTAAAGGTTGTGTAAGGACGGTGTGCTTTGCACTTCTTTACCGTCGCCGCTGGCCATGGAGCAATTTCATTGCGCTCCCACCGGCGCTCAGGCACGATAGACGTTTCATGGGCTCAACCTCTTCGCCAACCCTGCGCCGCGCGCTCGGGCTGTGGGACCTCGTCTTTATCGGTGTCGTTATTATTCAGCCGATCGCGCCCATGGGCGTATACGGCGTCATCTTCAATCGAGCCGGCGGCCACGTCGTCACCACCATTCTCATCGCCATGGTCGCGATGCTGTTCACCGCGATCAGCTATGGACGCATGGCCCGCGTCTATCCCAGTGCCGGTTCGGCTTACACCTACGTCAGCCAGGAGATCCATCCCGCCCTCGGCTATCTCACCGGCTGGGCGATGGTGATGGACTACGTTCTCAACCCGCTGATCTGCACCGTAATTTGCAGCAAGCTGACGCAGAACATCATCCCGCTTCCCTACTGGGTGCTGGCCATCTTTTTCGCCGCGTTTTTCACCGGAGTGAACCTGCTTGGCGTGAAAACCTCGGCGCGGATCAACGAGGTCCTCGCGCTCGGCATGGTGGTGGTCGTCGCCATCTTCTTCGTTTTTGTCGCGCGCACCGTGTGGGGCATGCACCAGTTCGGCGCGGGTTACTTCACCCGCCCGTTTTACGATCCGCGGACGTTCAGCCTCGGCGGAGTCTTCGGTGGGACTTCCATTGCAGTGCTGACCTACATCGGGTTTGACGGCATCTCGACGCTTTCGGAGGAAGTAGAGAATCCGCGGCGCAACATTCTTCTCGCGACCGTCGGAACCTGCCTGGTGATCGGCATTCTCTCGGCGCTGGAAGTGTATGCCGCGCAGCTCGTGTGGTCCGCGGGCGCTTTCGACCCATCAAAGATCGAATCGGCGTTTCCCATGGTCGCGCAGCGTGCCGGGGGATTCTTTCTCTTCCACTTGCTGAATTTCACCATCCTCGTCGCCAACATAGGTTCCGGCATGGGAGCACAACTGGCCGCGGCGCGGCTGCTGTTCGGCATGGGACGATCGCAGGCACTGCCTCGCGGATTTTTCGGCAGCGTGGATCCCGTTCGCCGCGTCCCGCGCAACAACGTGATCCTCATCGGAGCGGTCGCGCTCGGGGGCGCGATGCTCATCAGCTACGAACGCGGCGCGGAGCTGCTGAATTTCGGCGCGCTCATCGCCTTCATGGGCGTGAATATCGCGGCGCTGGTACGTTATTACTTCCGAGGCCAGAAGTCAGTTTCGAACCTCGTCCCGCCGCTACTTGGGTTCCTGATCTGCGCGCTGCTGTGGTGGAACCTAAGCGTCCCGGCGAAAGAACTGGGCGCCGTTTGGCTGGCGGTCGGCATCGCGTACGGCGCGTGGCGTACGCGCGGCTTCCGCCGCGAGCTGGTCCGCTTCGACGCGGAAGACTCGGAGACCCAATAAACGACGCAGAAAACACGCCACGGATTTACACGGATCTTCACGGATAAAATTATTTCTTTCCGATCCGTGAGAATCCGTGCAGATCCGTGGCGTCTTTTTTCGTGACCTACTCCATACCGGCTACTTCACCGCGACGCTTTCCTCCGACACGTTCCAGCCTTCGATCCGCACCGTCGGGTTCCCGGTAAGCTGGTGCGGTTCCACGTGCGCGATGATCTCGCGCGTCTCCCCCGGCAATAGCGAAACGAAGTTGTCATCCCACAGGACGGGCAAAACGTCCTTGCCCGCCGGATCCAGCAGGCGCACGCGAACGAGGAACGCCAGCGCGTTCGAATGATTGCGCAGCGTCACCGTCGTGATCTTCGCGCCGGCCGCTTCGTGCAGCGTTGCCGAGGCCGTTAGTTTTACTTTCGGCAGATCGTTCAGCCCCTTCAGATCGGCATACTGCGTTTCCGGCGTGACATAGGAGATGGTCTTTGCCCAGTCGATCACGTCCGCCTGCGTGGACAGCCAGTAGAAATTCGAGCTGACCAGTTTGCCGGCGGGGTCGTGCAGTTCTAGTTTCAGGAAGTATGTGGGAGTCAGTCCCTCGACGGCGGGAATGTTGAACGCCCGCGTTACGCCATCATCGGTAACATCGACCTGCTGCGTGTTCGTGTACTTCCGCGTCATGTCGAGGTTGTACACGGTCGCGGTCGCCTTCAGACTGTGGAACGGCTTGTACTCGTTGTTGACCACCACGACGGAGGCGTCGTCGTACGAGTACTGAATGTGCAGCGGTTCGTTGGCCTTGCGCGCGGCGAAGAAGCCGCCGGTCGGCGTCAGATACCAGTCGTACAGGTGCCAGATCATCGACGGCCAGGCGTTGTTCAGCATCCACTGAATTTCGCCGGTCGCTTCGAACTTATTGGCGCGAAATCCCTCGTACATCGCGCGAATGGTTTCGTACGCTTGCGCCTGCGATTTCCAGGCGAAATCGGCGATACCGGTGGATTTCCCGAACCGAGCGTCGAGTGCCCGAGTGAAATCGGTCATCTTCTTGAACTCGCCGCCGCCGCAGTGGAAATCCCAGATCTCTTCGATCGGCCAGCGATGATCCTGGGGTAACATCGCCTCCAAACTTTCCAATGGCGGCGGCACCGCGCCGGGGCCGACTTCCGTGTTGAAGCCCCAAGC
>JBOGLI010000284.1:0-7506 GCA_050746165.1 Terriglobales bacterium
TCGCTGACGACACAGCAGACCGGAATGGCCCTCTCCAGTTCAAATCGATTACGCTCCCAAGCGAAACTAAACCGCGCCAGACGATGCAGTTACAAACAACAGCTCGAACCTTAACCGGACATTACTGGTCCGTTATGTCTTCTTCTCCGCGTCCCTTGACCCTTGCCCCTTGTCCCTCGCTACCAGATCTTCACCCGCTCGCCCTCGGGCAGATAGAGCGACTCGCCCGGTTTCACGTTGAAGGACTTGTACCAGGCGTCGATGTTGCGGACGGTGTCGGCGCGGTACTCGGCGGGCGCGTGCGGATCGGTGAGCACTTGCTGGCGCACGGCCGCGGGACGCGCTTTGCGCGCCCAGTTCTGGCCGAAGGCGATGAAGAACTGCTGGTCGCCGGTGAAGCCGTCCTGTTCCGGCGGGTTCTTACCGTTGAGCGAGGCGTGATAGCCGTCGAAAGAGGCGGCGATGCCGGCGACGTCGGCGATGTCTTCACCCAGGGTCTGGCGCCCGTTGACGTGCACGCCGGGGAAGGGCTCGTACTTGTCGTACTGGTTGGCGAGCGCGGTGGTGACTTGCTCGAAGTGCTTCAGGTCTTCAGGCGTCCACCAATTGCGGAGGCGTCCGGAGGCGTCGAAGGTGGCGCCCTCAGTGTCGAACGTGTGGCTGATCTCGTGACCCATCACGGTGCCGATCGCCCCGTAGTTGGCGGCCGCCGGAGCTTTGGCGTCGAAGAACGGCGGTTGCAGGATCGCCGCCGGGAAGTTCAGCGCGTTCTGCAACGGCAGGTTGACGGCATTGACAGTCTGCGGCGTCATCGACCATTCGTGCTTGTCCACTGTGCCGCCGATGCGATGCAGTTGCCGGTTGTACTCGTAGATATCGGCGCGCCACTCGTTGCCGAAGAGATCGTCGGGCTTTACCTGGTAGGCGGAATAGTCTTTCCACGTTTCCGGATAACCGACGCCAACGTAGAGCGTGCCCAGCTTCGCCTCGGCTTCTTTCTTGGTCGAGGGATTCATCCAGGTGAGGGCCTCGATGCGTTTGCGGAAGGCGGCGATCAGGTTCTGCACCATCTTCTGGGCTTCGGCCTTGGCCTGCGGTGAGAAGTAGCGCTTCGCATATTCCTTTCCGACGGCGTCGCCGAGCAGGTCGTTGACGATGGCGACGGCGCGCTTGTCGCGCGGACGCTGCTGCTCTGCGCCGGAAAGGGTCTTGCCGAAGAAGGCGAAACGCTCATCGGCGAGCGGCTTCGACACCGCGCCCGCGTAGTTCTCGATCAGGTGAAAGGCGAGCCAGTCTTTCCATGCCTCGATCGGTTGCGATTGCACCAGCGCGGCTTCGCCGGTGAACGCCTCCGGTTGCCAGACAATGAACTTCTGCTGGCGGGCGAGATTGGCGGCGGTGAAGTACTCGTTCCAGTCGAGGCCAGGCGCTTTGGAGGTGAAGTCGGCGCGGGACCAGGGATTGTTCGCCTTGTGGATGTCCTCGTTCTCGGCGAGCGGGCGATGCGTTTCAGCGATGGCGTGCTCGAGGTCGTAAACACGCTTGGCGCGCGCGTCGGGATCGTCGAACCCGGCGAGCTTGAACATCGCCGCGGCGTGCTTCAGGTACGCCTCCTGGATCTGCTTCATGTGCTCGCTAGTCGAGAGGTAATACTCGCGGTCAGGGAGCGTGAGTCCGCCCTGGAGCAGGTAGGGCGTGTAGTGATCGGCGTCCTCGAAGCCGGGCGCGGTCCACAGGCCGAACAGGTTCGCGGTGTGGAAGTTGGTGTTGTTCAGTGGATCGACATCGGCACGCAACGACGCACCGAGAGCCTTCGCAAGATCGCGCTTGTCCTTGATTGCGTTGATGGCATCGATGTGCGGACGCAGTTCGGCCATGCCGTTTTTCTCGATGGCGGCTTCGTTCATGTAGGAGGCGTAGAGGTCGGCGATCTTGCGCTGCTCGGTGCCGGCGGCCGGATTCGATTTCGCCATCTGCTCGATCAGCGCAGCGGTGTTTTTCGTGGCTTGATCGTCGAGCGCGGTGAAGACGCCATAGGAGGCGCGGTCGGGAGGAATGGTGGTCTGTTTCAACCACGTGCCGTTGCAGTACTCGTAGAAATTGTTTCCGGGAACGACGGAGCGGTCCATGTGGCTGACGGCGATTCCGTGCTGCGCGGGTTGCGCCTGTCCTGCGGCGAGCGCAGGTCGAGCCAGCGACACGCCCAAGGTCATGGCGGCGCAGAGCGCGATGGCCGAAAAATGAGTGCGAAGCGTCAGCGATCTCTTCATCGTCTGTCTCTCCTCTTGCCCACAGCAGCGGGTGCAAAAACCTATCAGTGTAGTCCTGCGGCGAGCGAGAGGGAAATGCGGACTCGGAAAGTCCTGACCCACCCTGTCGCCAAAAGCGGGCGACAAGGGTGGTGGACCCATGAGCGACAGGACCGGGACAACTCCCAGCTTGTAGCAAAGCATCTTCTTCTTTCACAGTAGTGACACTACTGTGAGCGGCTCGCGCTGAACGTCTAGAATTCTCGCAAATGTTTTCGATTGAGGAGCATACGCATGGTTTCGCCCAAGATACGTCTGTTGCTCGTGTTGATCCTCGCGTTGGCGGTCCCGACATGGGCCGCCAATTTTAGCGGCACCCTGAACGCCCCGGCTTCCGGTGGGACTTCGACCCTGACGTGGAGTGGGGGGCCCCTCTCCGGAACGTACGGCGTGGGTGGGGTGGCAACGATCCAGTGCACGAGCGTGACGTGCGATACGTACAGCCTGGCGGTGAACGTTCCGGCGACGTTCTACGCCGCGAATCCGAACTACGCGATCAGCATCGGCATCAATTGGGCTTCCAACACGAACGATCTCGACGTTTACATCTCGGACGCGAATGGGAACGTGGTTTGCTCCTCGGCGCAAGGGCTGACCAACTCGGAGGACGCGGAGTGCGGGCAGCTTCCCTCCGGCACATACACGGTTTCCGTGGAAGCTTCGGCGGCGGTCGACACGACTTATTCCGGGACGATCACGCTGGCCGCGCAGCCGACCACGCCTTCCGGTAAAGCGAGATACAAACAGGGCAAGTTCACCTTCAGCGCGCCGATGACGATGCCGGGTCCGTCGGATGCGCTGTTTACCGTTCAGGGAATTGAGCCAAGGGTTGCGGTCGACGCGGTCGGCAACATTTATGGCGCCGCGATTCAAGGCATTCCGGCGGGCACGGATACGTGGAAGTCGATGGACGGCGGGAAGACGTGGACCTACCTGGGACAGCCCGACGGTGCGCAGGCGGCTGCGGCGCTGGGCGCGCGCGGCGCGGGCGCAGGCGGCGGCGATGAGGACCTGGCGATCGGAACCACGGGACTCGTGAATGTCACCAGTCTGTGGCTTGGTTCCGCGACGGAAAGCGTCTCCGTCGACGGCGGTTCCACGTGGGTTGCCAATCCGGTTGCAACCGACATCCCCGGTGACGACCGTCAGTGGATCGCCATGGATGGACCGAACACCGTGTACCTGACCTACAAGCAATTGGGCACGCTGCTGAGCGGTACCGAATCGATCGTCTGCCTGAAATCGATCGACGGCGGAGTGACGTTCACGCAGGTCGGCACGGTGACGACCCCGCAACTCGGTGTGCAGCCGGGCGATCAGGGCAACATCACGGTCGATCCGGTTTCTCATGCCGTGTACACGGTGTTCGTGGATTCGACCTCGACTCATGTTTACCTGGCGAAATCGCTCGATGGCGGCCAGACCTGGATGCTGAAGCTGGTCTTTCAGGTGGCGGCGGGATCGCTGGCCAACGTGTTTCCGAATGTCGCCGTGGACAACGCTGGAAACGTGTATGTGGCCTATTCCGACGGCACCAACGTTCACCTGACTCTTTCACAGGATGGCGGCATGACTTGGACCGTGCCGGTGCGCGTCAATAACGGCACCAACTCCAAGACGGCGCTTGCGCCTTGGATCGTCGCCGGATCGGCCGGTAAGGTGAACATTACCTGGTGGGGGACGGGAAGCAACAGCAACATGGATCCGAACGCGAACTGGCAGGTATTCATGGCGCAGAGCCAGAACGCATTGAAGGCAACGCCGACGTTCGATCAAGCGGCGGCGACGGCCGTCATGCACGTGGGCGCGATCTGCGTGAACGGCACCGGCTGCGCGACCGGCACCCGCAACCTTGCCGAGTACTTTGCCCCGACCTCGTACGTCGATGGCAGCGAACTGATTCTGTATTCGGATGACCACAACAACAGCAGCCCGGTGGCGACGTTCACCCGGCAGATCAGCGGAACGACGGTGAAGTAGGGCAGTTGCATCCGCTAACAACAAAAGCCCCGCGCAATCAGGATTGCGCGGGGCTGATTATTTCAGGGCCGGGGGTCAGCGGTGGTCGTGATCCGGTGGGCGGTTCCGGTCATCGCGGTCGCGGTTCTGATCATCACGATCGCGCTTTTTATTGCGGCGCCGATTCGGGTTCTGCCATCTTTCGCCACGCTGGCCGTGGGCATATCCGGCTTCGTATGCCATGCGGTCGTTATCGTTCCTGAATTTTCTGGACTGCTTGTGCTTCAGGGCGTCGTTCCAGCCCCGCTTGTAATACGCATTGCTGTAGTAGGCGCTTTCCGCACGGTTCTGGTCCTGATTGCGGGCGCGGTCCTGGTCGCGCTGGCGATTCTCCTGCCGGTGTTCGTCCTGGGTGGGCGCCGCATGCAACACGGCGCTGCAACCGAAGGCGATCACCAGCGCACACGTCCATTTTGTAAATTTCATCTCTCCTCCAATTGACGGATCTCGGACCGTAGTGGGAGACGGATTGTAGCAGTTGAGTTGCCCACGTGTTTTCCGGAAAATGGAGCGTTCTCTCGGGCGGTGGTCGTTCAGGTCCGCAAATGCTTACGGAGGAATTCGAGCGAGCGCTCCAGCGCCAGTCGCGACGCCTCGGCATTGTAACTAGCGCGGTCGGCGGTATCGAAGCCATGGCCGGCGTCATACCAGAAAATCTGGACGTCCGGATGCGCGGCTTGCACCTTGTCCACCGCGTCCTTGGGGATGTGCGCGTCCTGGCTGCCGAAGTGGAGCATGACGGGACAATGCGGAGTTTCGGACGCGTACTGGGGAATGGCGCCGCCGTAGTAGCCAACGGCCGCGTCGGGATCGAGGCGCGTTGCAGCGAGCCAGGCCATGCTGCCGCCAAAGCAGTAGCCGATCACGCCAACTTTCTTGCCGCATTCGCGCCGGAGATGGTCAATGGTGGCGGCGATGTCCTTGACGGTGTCGGCGTGGTTCATGCCGCGCGCCAGGGCGATGCCGCGTTGCAATTCGTCGCCGGAATATCCGAGTTCCACGCCGCGATCTTTGCGGTCAAAGAGAGCGGGCGCGGCTGCCAGAAAACCGTCGGCGGCGAACGCGTCGGTGACCGAACGGATGTGGCGGTTGACGCCAAACGCCTCCTGCAGGACAACGAGCGCTGCCAACGGATCACCCGCGGGACGTGCGAGGTAGGCGTCGAAGTGGTGGCCGTCAGCGGCGGTCAACTGGATGTGCTCTCCCATCGAATACCTCGTGTAACGATAGTCGCTCTGCTGTACCCGGTTCCGGTACACTCTAGCCGACGCGAATACTTCCCGGAAAGCGTTTATGCACACATGCCTGAAACTCGCACTGATCGCAGTGCTCTGCGTGCCGACGGCGTCCGCGCAGAATCTTCCCAGCAGCGGTCTTGAGTGGCGGCAGCCGGCGATGCCGTTGCAGTACTGGGATGCGACGGGCCGGCGCGCGGCGGCTTTCGGCAGGCAGGACGGAAAATTTGAAGCCTGGGTGTGGCCGGTCAAGGTGCTGCACGGATTTCGCCTGGAATTCCGGCAGGACGGCATGCCCGAAGCGGTCCGCGGAGAAGATTGGCTGCGGGAGGTGATTACGCGGCCGGAATCGACGACGCTGGTGTATGTCCACCCGAAATTCACGGTGCGCGAGACGGTGTGGACGCCGCTCGACCGGCCGGCGGTCAACATCTTCTTTGAAGTCGATTCGGCGAAGCCGCTCAACATCACCGCGAAATTCGTGCCCGATTTCAAGCCGATGTGGCCGGCATCATTCGGTGGGCAGCATACGTGGTGGATCGCCGACGACAAGGCATTCGGGTTGGGCGACGCGCTCGAGAAGCACGTGGCCATCATCGGCTCGCCGGCGGTCGCGGCGTATACCGACTTCACCGATCATTCGCTGATCGGCGGGGAGATGCTGCTGGGGTTGCGAGTATTACCCCACCCAAGCAAAACCGGCTTGGGTGGGCCACCCCAGGTGACTGGCTCGGATGGGCCACCCCAGCAGGCGGGCCCGGCGTTGATGGTGATCGCGCTCGGAATGTCGGGCGAGAAGGAAGCGCGCGAACACTATCACGACGCAGTCCAGCACGCGCGCGAGGATTACGAAACGAAAGCGGCGTACTGGAAAACTTTCCTCGATTCGACGACGCAGATAGAAACTCCGGACCCGATCATCAATCGCGCGTGGATGTGGGGCAAGGTCGCGATGAATTCGGGATGGGTGTGCACGCCCGTTCCCGGTAACGAGGGTATTGGAACGGGCGACCGCGCCGGTTGTGGCATGGTGGCCGGCTACGGACCCGCGGGCGATGGCGAGCGTCCGGGCTTCGCCTGGTGGTTTGGCGGCGACGGCCTGATCGCCACCTGGGCGATGGAAGATTACGGCAGCTACATATCTGAAGACGATGCCCAGCAGCACGGATATCGTCCGGCATATGGAAAGACTTGCGGGGGCGGCGCTTCGCCTTCAAAGCCTGCAACTGAAGAGGAGCAAGCGACACCGAGCCAACGACAACATGAAGGCAGAGCCGATGTGAAAGTCTGGGTCAACACAAGTTCGGGTGTTTACCATTGTCCAGGCACACGGTGGTACGGCGCGACGAAAGCGGGCGAGTATATGAGCCAGACAGATGCGCAGGATAAAGGGTACCGGCCAGCGTATGGAAAAGTGTGCAATTAGCGCTGTCTTGGTTTTCGTGTTGATGATCGGGCGCGGGACCGCAGCGGCGCAAGCCGTTCCTGGGCAGTGCGGGTACGACCGATGGCCCGTCAAGATTCTTTCTGACAAGGACCGGACCCGCGTAAACATGGAGCCGACTAATACGACTGTCGCAAAGATTGGGGCGATTCCGATTCACGAAGTTCCGTATCCGTATGACCGCCGGATTGAGCCCGAGGAACTCCACGTATATCGAGTGACAGCACGGCTGCTGCGCGTAAAACGAGAACAGGATTCGGACTTGCACCTATTGCTTGCAGATTTGGACGATCCTGAGAAACGGATGATAGCCGAGATTCCCGCACCGGAGTGTGCTGTAGGAACGGGTCATGAGGAGGAATACAAAGCAGCCAGGGCCGTGCTCAGGTCAATTGCTATGAACACGATTGTGGAAGTGACAGGCGTCGGATTCTTCGATTTCCTGCATGAACAATCGGGTGCAGCTAAGAACGGGATTGAATTGCACCCGGTACTCAAG
>JBOGLI010000285.1:0-2529 GCA_050746165.1 Terriglobales bacterium
ACCTTCACCAGCTTGACGTATGAATCGTTCAACTCGCCCGCGATCCTGGGCGAGTAGTAATCGGAAAACTTCGAGAACTTCTCGGCGAGATTAACGACGTTCATGAGTTGTCATCCTGAGCGCATGCGGCAAACAGCGCTCCCACTTGTCATCCTGAGCGAGGTCGCCGCGGCGACCGAGTCGAAGGACCTTCTGTTTTTCACTGGCGAATGCAGAAATCGTTTGGCGATTTTAGTAAAAAGCCAACAGCTACGAGCTGATAGCTTTTTGTCTCCCCTGGATTTCGATGTACACGTTGATCAGCGACACGGCCGCCGGCGTCACCCCCGGAATTCGCGACGCCTGCCCAATGGTCCGCGGACGTACTCTTCCGAGCGTCTCCCGCATCTCGCGCGAGAGCCCGCTCACCGCCGTGTAGTCGAACCACTCCGGGATGGCGCGCTGCTCGGCTTTCTTCAGTCGCTCCATCGCGCGCTGCTGTTGCAGCAGATAGCCCTCGTACTTGATCTCGGTCTCGACGGCCTTAACTAGCTCGCGGATTTCGGTGGGCAGGGACGATGCGCTCTTCGCCACCGGCTGCGCGCGGAAAGCGGGAAGGGTACGCGTGAGAAGAGTGTCGGGAACCGGGTGATCCGTGATCGGCAAACGGTCCTCGGCAGGCCGGCGAGCGCAGTTCGTTCCGGGTACAACGCCCGCAAGATCTTCGATCGTGACTTCAGGCCGCTTGAGCACCTGCGCGAGCGGACCTCCGATATTTGCGGAAAGGTCGGGAATGGAACCGCCGATCACCGACAACCGATCACCGATCATCTTTTCGATGTCCGACGCAATTCCCGCTGTGATCTTTGTCGTTTCCAGCACCTTCTTCAGCCGCGCCATCCGCTCCTGTTTCGCCTGATACTCCGCCCACGCGTCATCCGTGACCATTCCCACGCGCCTCCCATGCGGCGTGAGTCTGCGGTCGGCGTTATCGATGCGGAGGTGCAAGCGGAACTCCGCGCGCGAGGTGAACATCCGGTAGGGCTCGTTCGTTCCCGGGCTGATCAGGTCATCGATCAGGATCGCCGTGTACGCCTCGGTGCGGTCGAGGATGAGCGGGGGCTCGTTCTTCGCCTTCAGCCCCGCATTGATCCCCGCCATGATCCCCTGGCACGCCGCCTCCTCGTAGCCGCTGGTGCCGTTGATCTGCCCGGCCAGGAACAGGCCCGCGATCTGCTTCGTCTCGAGCGTGCGCTCCAGTTCGGTCGGATCGATCGAGTCGTACTCAATGGCGTATCCCGGCCGCAGCATCTCCGCATTCTCCAGCCCGGGAATGGTCTTCAGGATCGCCGCCTGCACTTCGTACGGCAGCGACGTGCTCATGCCGTTGACGTAGATCTCGTACGTGTTCAGCCCCTCCGGCTCGAGAAAGAGCTGGTGCGTCTCCTTGTCGGGGAACTTGACGATCTTGTCCTCGATCGAAGGACAGTATCGTGGGCCGATACTCTGGATCTGGCCGCTATACATCGGCGACCGGTGAACGTTCTCGGTGATAACGCGCCGCGTCTCCTCGGTCGTGTACGCGATATAGCACGGCACCTGCGCATCGGCGTGAGCCACCCGCTTCGTCCGGAAGCTGAACGGCGTGGGCTCGGCATCGCCCGGCTGCACCTGGAATTGCGACCAGTCGATCGTGCGCCCATCCAGCCGCGGGGGCGTGCCGGTTTTCAAACGGCATCCGCGCAGCCCGAGTTTCTTTAGATTTTCTCCCAGCAGCACCGACGGCGGCTCCCCGCTGCGTCCCGCCGGATACTGCTCCTCGCCGCAGTGAATCAGCCCGTTAAGGAATGTCCCGGTGGTGATAATCACCGCCTGGGCGCCAACTTTCCGCCCGTCACGCAAGACAATTCCCTCGCAGCTCCTTCTGCCCGAAGCCTGAGGCCCGGAGCTCGGAGCCCGCACGATAAGGTCCGCCACTTCCGCCTGCTTGATCTTCAAGTTCCCCTGCGACTCCAGAACCTCGCGCATCTTCAGCCGGTATTGCTGCTTGTCGCATTGCGCGCGCGGCGACCATACGGCCGGACCTCGCGAAGTGTTGAGCAGCCGGAACTGGATTCCGACCGCGTCGGTGACCTCGCCCATCACGCCACCGAGAGCATCGACCTCGCGCACCAAGTGGCCCTTGGCGATTCCGCCCACCGCCGGATTGCACGACATCTGCGCGATCAGGTCGAGGTTCAGCGTGAAAAGAGCGGTCCTCAGGCCCATGCGCGCACACGCCATCGCCGCCTCGCACCCGGCGTGTCCGGCGCCCACCACCACCACATCGTATTGCTCGGAAAAGGGCATGAATGCTGGTTAGAACCCCACGAGTCACATTGTAGCGAACACTTGCGTCTCGCGAGCGGTCAGTGATCAGTAATCAGTAATGTCCGGTTAAGGTTCGAGCTGTTGTTTGTAACTGCATCGTCTGGCGCGGTTTAGTTTCGCTTGGGAGCGTAATCGATTTGAACTGGAGAGGGCCATTCCGGTCTGCTGTGTCGTCAGCGA
>JBOGLI010000286.1:0-5418 GCA_050746165.1 Terriglobales bacterium
GGCCGCAGCCTGTTGGGATTCGCGCATCTCCGATTCCTTTCGGGTTAGCGGCGGCGCGGAGTTCGCCCTCCCTGCCGTCGCGCTGTTTTGTTACCCCGACATCATGCCTGATTCGTGTCCGGCTGTCAAACCTAAGGTGTTTTGTTTACAAGCACTTAGAGACGCGCTAGGTGCACGCGAAAATCTAACGCAGCAGCGCGGCGCACACGCCACACCCGTCGTGGAACACAGTAAAAAGACGAAGGCCCGGACGGGATGAAACCCTCCGGGCTTTTTACGTTTGGAAGTGACTCAGGCGAAAATCTCGTTCAACTTAGCGAGGGCGGAATCATTGTTCCGCTGCGGCTTCAAGTAACGCATCGTCGATTCCATGTCCTTGTGCCCTAAGCGTGCCTGTACCGTCCGCAAGTCCACCCCACCCCAAAGCGAGCGCGTCGCGTAAGTCGCACGGAATTTGTGAAGCCAGAAGTTCTCAGGATCGAGTTTCGCACGCGTCGCTACTGCCTTCAGGCAGTCTAAGAAATTGTGCTTCACGTTGCATCCCGAAGTCGCGAACAGGAGCGGGCACGCTTTGCCGTCCTTCGTGCGCGGCTTGTGTGATTGGAGAGCAGCGGCCAGCTTGTTGGGAATCGGAATCTCGCGTTCCTTGTACGCCTTCGGTGTCCATCCGCGATCCGGCTTGTGTGTGACGCGCACGGTGCGCGCCTTCAGGTTCACGTCTGACCAATAGCAATACATCACTTCCTGTTCGCGCATCCCCGTGCAGAGAAAGAACTCAAACCAGAGCCGCTCCTCACCGTCGCACGCGGCGAACAGTGTATCGAGTTCCTCCTGCTCGTAAACGTCCGGCTCCTCCTCCGTGAAGCGCGGCCAATCGTTCTTCTCAACCAACCCGCGAACTTTCTGCGCCTTAAAAAACCCCAACACATTCGCGAATTTATTGTAGGTGCTGCGCGGTGACTGCTCTTTCGTGTCCCTCAGATACCCGATGAACTTCAGCAAGTCGTGACGCTCGATGTCTTCAAGGTACTGCTTCGCACAGGAGTCCTGAAAGTACTGGAGTGCGGTTGAGTACGCCGCAAACGTCTTCGGCTTTTTCGTGATCTCGATTTCCGAGAGGTACGTCGATACCGCAGCGGCGAGCGAGCGCCGCCCGTTCGGCTGCGCCGGATCGCTGACGGCGAGTCCGTGGCTGCGCGCGTTCAAATCGGCTTCTTTCTTGAGGCGTTGCGCGGCGGCGTCTTGGGCATCGTTCCGCACGGACAGGCGGCGACGCTTGCCGTCTTCGCGCCATTCGAGGTAGTACGCGCCTTCGGGATGGCGTTCCTCCCTGCCTGCGACCAGAACCACGTCGGGCTTTACGCGGCCATTGTTGGACGACACGATAGGGCAATAACGCAGCCCCGCTTCAGTCTTTACGCGCTTCGTGAGATTGACGGTTGGTTCGGCGGCCATAGGGCACCCCCTCTGATTCGGTATCAGTCACCGTATCACAGTGCCCTAAGTTGTTCAAATCAAAAAAGCTGGCGGAGAGAGTGGGATTCGAACCCACGTTAGAGTTACCCCTAAACACGCTTTCCAAGCGTGCGCCTTCAGCCACTCGGCCATCTCTCCGCTTGGGAAGAACTCAGGCGGGCAGTGATTATTGTACCAGTCGGAATGACTGCATCGGGTGATCGGGTCATCGGGTGATCGGGTCATCGGGTCAACAGAAGCCCACGCACACCGCACTTAGCCGATCTTCCAATCACCCGATGACCCGATGTCCCGATCACCCGATTACATGGTTCTCGTCACCTTATTCAGCGCGCGCGGCTTATCCGGATCCAGGCTTTTTACCGTTGCCAGATGCGCGGCAAACAGTTGCGCGGGAACGATGTAAGGGATCGGCGTGAACAGGTCGGCCGGACCGGATTTGTGCTGCAGCTTGACAGGCAGGAATACCCGTCCGGCGCGCCCTCCGGCAACATGTTCGACGGCGTCCTTGTTGCTCTGGTCGCTGATGATCACCGTCTCCGTCCTGATCTCCGCCAACCTGCCGATCAGTTCGCGCAACCCCGGCCAGGTCACGCCCGGCGGCGCAAAGAGGAACACTGGAAAGCTCGCCTCCAGCATGGCGATCGGTCCGTGCAGCAAGTCGGCGGAAGAGAAGCGCTCGGCGACGACATAACACGTCTCCATCAGCTTGAGCGCCAGTTCGAACGCGTTGGAGTAATTCAAGCCGCGCCCCACCACCAGCGCGTGGTCCATGAAGCGGTAGCGCTGCGCGCCTTCGGCGATTTGCTCTTCCAATTTCAACGCCGCCGCGGTCCAGTCGGGCAACCGTCGCAAGTCGTCGGGACGCACGGCCCCGCCGAGCGCGTGCGCCAACACGTACAGCGCGAGCAACTGACCGGTGTAAGTCTTCGTCGCGGCGACGCTGCGCTCTTTTCCGGCACGTACGAGGAAGGCATAGTCCGCCAGCTTCGCCAGCGCGCTGCCCGGTTCGTTGGTGATGCCGACGGTCATCGCTCCGGCTTTGCGCGCGCGCTCCAGTACCAGGTTGGTGTCAGTCGATTCGCCCGATTGCGAAATCGCCACCACCAGCGCCCCCGCCAGGTCTACGTCCGCCCCGTATAGGGTGTAGATCGACGGCGCCGACAGCGACACCGGAATTCCGGTGGTAACTTCCAGCAGATAGCGTCCGAACTGCGCGGCGTTATCGGAACTGCCGCGCGCCACCAGCACGATCATGCGCGGACGGCGCGATGCCACCAGCCGCTTCAGTTCGCCAACACCCGCTAGCCCGGCCTTTAACGTCCGTTCCAGCGCCTCCGGCTGCTGCCGGATTTCGTCCAACATTTTCGACATCAGTGCATGTCCCCTAATTTGAAATCTTCGAATTTCAAATTTTCAAATCTTCGTCACGTTGCCTCGCACGATCGTCTTCACCACTTCGCCGCGCGGCGTGAGCACGACAATGTCGGCATCCGCGCCTTCCACCAGCGCGCCCTTTCGCCCCGACACTCCGGTCACGCGCGCGGGATTGTACGTCGCTGCCCTTACGCTGTCCGGCAAATCGAGTGAAGCAAACTCCATCAGGTTGCGCACGGCACGGTCCAGCGTCAGCACGCTTCCGGCAAGCTTGCCCTCGTACTCGCAGCGGTCGCCCTTCACCTCGACTTCGAACGGTCCCAGCCGGAATCGTCCGTCGCCTTTTCCGGTGGCGCTAATGGCATCGGTAACGAGCACGGCGCGATCGCGTCCCTTGGCGCGATACCAGACTTTGACCACCTCGGGTGCGACGTGGATGCCATCGCAAATCAGCTCCGCGCTCAAGCGGTCATCGCCCAGCGCGACGCCGGTGAGCCCGGGCTCGCGATGGTCGAGCGCGCGCATGGCGTTGAACGTGTGCGTTACGTGCCGCCCGCCGGCGGCGATTCCCGCCAGCGCCTGCGCGGCCGTCGCGTCGCTGTGCCCGAGGCTGACGCACACCCCGCGCTGCGCCGCTTCGCGAATCAGGTACTGCGCGTTCTCCAACTCCGGGGCGACGGTCATCACCGCCACCGTGCCGCGCGCCGCCTGCCAGAGTTTGTCGAAGCTTTCCACCGACGGCGGCTGTAACAACTCCGGCGGGTGAACGCCGCGTTTGGCGTGGCTGAGGAACGGCCCTTCCAAGTGGATGCCGAGCGGCTGGGCGCGCAATTCGCCGTCGCGCGATGCCCGAGCGTCGGCGGTCTCGATAGCGGCCGCAAGCGCTTCCAGCGAGACATACGTCGCATCGAGGGACGCCGTCACCGTCGTCGGGAAATAGGAGGTCACGCCCTTGCTGGCGAGGAACTTCTCCAACTCGGCGAGCTCGTCCGCCGACGCGTGCATGACGTCAAAACCCGCGCCCCCGTGGATGTGAATATCGACGAAGCCGGGAGCGAGCACCGCGTCGGGAAAGTCGAAAGTCCGTACGTCCGCCGGCGCTTCGATTTCGTCGCGCGTGCCGACGCGAGCGATCCGGCCATCCTCGATCAGGATGCGGCCGTTCTCCAGTACCCGGTGGGTTGTGATAACGGCCGAGGCTGTTAGCAGGATTGGTGGCATGACGGTAAACGGAATATTGTAACGCCCCGCGCCGGAAGGCCGAACGGCGAAGGCGCCGGGCGACTATCGTTCACGTTAATCGTGAACACTTTTTCCAAGCGGCGCGGACCTGACATCTGTTCCAAATCGGGCCACAGAATAAGCCGCCAGCGCCAACTGTGAGGCAAAACACGAGTGCATTTGCACACTTATCGGACAGGTTAGTCGACTCACAGGGCGACATAACTAACGTGTGCGTTATGAGAATACATAGGCAGAGTACGGCTTTCCGGATTTCCTCGGTTGCGCCCTTCGCAGGCCCCGTAAATATCGCGGATTTCCGGCGTTATGAGGCTGAGTGCAAATGGTTCACGGATTGCACAGACATAGTTGAGTTTTCACTCACAATTGCAATTTTCTAGCACCACTTCCGTGGAGTGTTACATGGGATGCGCGGCTTCAACGCCCACCCCACACCGACTCCTTGCACTCATAACGGAGAAATTCGTGAACAATCAAACCTTGTTTGGCTTGGGGAAACAACATGTCTAAATTGCTTCACTCGCATGCATGGAGGAGCGTTCTGCTCCTTTGTCTGCTCTTCACGGCGCAAGCATTCGCGCAGACGGTGACCGGCACACTTGTCGGCAACGTCGCCGACAAGACCGGCGCTGTGATTCCGAACGCTAAAATCCAGGTGGTCAACACCAGCACCGGCGCCGTCCGCGACGCCGCATCCAACGAAAGCGGTTATTACCAGGTCAGTTTCCTGCCCCTCGGCACGTATAACGTGACCGTCTCGTCGCCGGGGTTCCGCAGCATCCAGAAAACCAATGTGGTCATCGGACTGAACCAGAACACCGTTTCTGAATTCCAGCTCGATATTGCCACCACATCGACCGAGGTCGAGGTCAGGGGCGGAGAAATCCCGCTCATCGACACGACCAGCGGCTCGCTGAAGGATTCGCTCGACGAGAACCAGGTTACGGCCACCCCGCTCGCCGGCCGCAACTTCATCTCCCTGGTCGAGCAGATCCCCGGTTTCCAGCCATCCGCGTTCAATACTTCGTCGAATAACCCGACGAACTCCACCGGTTCCTATGCTTCCTTTAACGGCCAGGGCACCCGGTCCGCCACCTTCCAGGTGGACGGCGTCAACAACGATGACTCCTCCGAAAACCAGAACCGCAACAACGTGAATCCCAGCACCATCAAGGAATTCCAGGTCCTGACGAATTCCTACACGGCCGAGTTCGGCCGCGCGGGCGGCGCTGTGATTCTTGTTCAGACCAAGTCGGGCAGCAACAAGTTCCACGGCGAAGGCTACGACTTCATCCAGAACGACATGTTTAACGCCAATGATTT
>JBOGLI010000287.1:0-5900 GCA_050746165.1 Terriglobales bacterium
CGTCCGGCAAGCTCAAGGTGGGCGGAGCGGCCGTGCAGGTTGAGCCGCCGAAGACCAAGCCGCGCCATCCGTCCGTCAAACCGGCAGCGCCGAAGAAGCCCACCAAATCCCGCCGCGCCGGATAAGAAGTTTAACCACGGATTCTCACGGATCAACACAGATCAAAAGAAATGACTTTGATGATCCGTGTTGATCCGTGCAAATCCGTGGTTATTGTTTTCTTGACGACCGAAGACTGAAGACCGAAGAGTTTACCTCAGCTCTTCCATGCACTCCTCCAGCACCTGACGCGAGGGACGCGTCAGGCTCTCGGGCAGCGTCGCCAGCGGCTCGTCCACCATGTTCAGCAGCTCCATGAAGCTCGGCTGCTTGGTATTGACGTAGAACACGCCGGTCAGCACTTCGCCTTTCGAGTGCGCTTCGGTCATGCGCTTCAGCGCCTCGGCCTTGTTGGTCGGATCGTAGTTCTCCTCGATCTTTCGCAGGCGGAGGCGCGAGCCGTCGTGCATGGAGACGTCAATCGTCGTGCCCGGATCGTATTCCACCCTGATGTCCTCGAAGTGCGGCACGAACGAGACTTCCTGCAGCGGTTCCTCGTGGTCCTTGGTGAACTTGTAGGACTTGGTCGAGCCCTCGTGATCGTTGAAGGTCACGCAGGGCGAGATGACGTCGAGCATGGCCGTGCCGTTGTGCGCGATGGCGGCCTTGATCATGGCGAGCAACTGACGCTTGTCGCCCGAGAAGCTGCGTCCGACAAAGGTCGCACCCAGCATCGTCGCCAGCGCGCAGGTGTCGATCGCCGGCAGGTCGTTGATGACCCCGGTCTTCAGCTTCGAACCGATGTCCGCGGTGGCGGAGAATTGGCCCTTTGTCAGCCCGTACACCCCGTTGTCCTCAATCACGTAGATCATCGGCAGGTTGCGCCGCATCAAGTGCATGAATTGCCCGATGCCGATCGACGCAGTGTCGCCGTCGCCGCTCACTCCGATGCACAGCAGTTTCTTGTTCGCCAGCAGCGCGCCCGTCGCCACCGACGGCATGCGCCAGTGCACCGAATTGAAGCTGTGCGCGCGGCTCATGAAGTACGCCGGACTCTTCGACGAGCATCCGATGCCGCTGGGCTTGATCACGCGCTCGGGCTTCACGCCCATCTCGTACATCGCGTCGATAATGCGCTCCGAGATGGCGTTGTGGCCGCAGCCCGCGCAAAGCGTGGTCTTGCTGCCGCGGTAATCGAGCACGCTGAGTCCGATGCGGTTGGTCTTCGGTCCCGGTTGTGAAGTTGGTGTCGTCGCCATTACTCGCCCCCTACCATCGAACTGCTGTCGCTGGCCGCCGCGGCAGCCTTGGCCACGGGACTGCCGGTTTCCTGGAACATGATGTCGTCGGTCACGGACCGCGCGTCGATCGGCAGCCCGTTGTAGTGCCGCACGCTGCGCAATTTCCCGATCTGCGGCGCCTCGATATCCAGCGTCAGCAACGTGCGCATCTGCGCGTCGCGGTTCTGGTCAATGACGTACAGCCGCTCGTGCGAACGAATGAAATCATGTATCTCGCCTGTGAACGGATACGCTTTGATGCGCAGATAATCGGTCTCGACCTTGTACTCGTTGCGCAACTGGTCGCGCGCCTCCACCAGCGCATGGTGCGAGGTGCCGTAACCGATGATCCCGATCTTCGATTTCCCGGTCTGCACGACCTCGGGTTTCGGCACCAGCTTGCGGGCGCTCTCGAACTTGCGCGCCAGCCGGTCCATATTGTTGACGTAATCATCGGGGCGCTCCGAGTACTGTGCCTTTTCGTTGTGTCCGCTGCCGCGCGCGAAGTACGCGCCAGCCGGATGCTCGTTGCCCGGCAACGTGCGATAGCCGACGCCGTCGCCGTCCACGTCCTTATAGCGGGCGAATCCGCCCAGCTTTTTCAGGTCTTCTTCGTTCAGCACTTTGCCGCGAGCGATCGGCGTCTCGGGATATGGAAACGGATCGCTCATCCAGTTATTCATGCCGAGGTCGAGGTCCGACATGACGAATACCGGCGTCTGCAACTGCTCGGCCAGGTTGAACGCATCCTGCGCGATCTCAAAGCACTCGCCCACCGATGAGGGAAACAGCAATACGTGCTTGGTGTCGCCGTGGGAAAGAAATGCGGTCGCCAATATGTCGCCCTGCGAGGTGCGGGTCGGCAATCCGGTGGAGGGCCCGACGCGCTGGATGTCCCAGATCACCGCCGGAACTTCCACGTAGTAGCCCAGCCCGACGAACTCCGACATCAGCGAAATTCCCGGCCCGGCGGTCGCGGTCATGGCGCGTGCGCCCGACCATCCCGCGCCGATCCCCATGCCCACGGCAGCCAATTCGTCTTCCGCCTGGACGACCGCGTAAGTAGATTTCCCTTCAGGTGTTAAGCGGTAGGATTTCAGGTACTCAATGAGCGTTTCAACGAGCGACGATGAGGGCGTGATCGGATACCAGGTCACCACCGTCACCCCGGCGAACATGCAGCCCAGCGCAGCGGCGGAATTGCCGTCCACGATGATCTTGCCGGCCGTTTTGTTCATGCGCTCCACGGTGTACGGGTCCTGCTTCTCGATCGAGGCGACCGCATAATCGTAACCGGCCTTGGCGGCGTTCACGTTCAGGTCGGCGGCCTTCACCTTGCGCCCGAACTGCTTGCGGATCGCCTTCTCCACCTCGCCCATGTCGAGGTTCAGCAGCCGCGCGACTACCCCGACGTAAATCATGTTCTTGACCAGCTTGCGCAGCTTGGCATCGGGACAGACGGCGCCCACCAGCTTGTCGTAGGGCACGGCGTAAAAGACCAGGTCCTTGCGGACCTCGCTCAGCTTGAGCGGCTCGTCATACAGGACGGCGGCGCCCGACGCCAGCGACTTCACGTCCTCGACCGCCGTCTCCGGGTTCATTGCCACCAGGAAATCGATTTCTTTCTTACGCGCGATGTAGCCGTCCTTATTGGCGCGGATCGTGTACCACGTCGGCAGCCCGGCGATATTCGAAGGGAAAAGGTTCTTGCCCGACACGGGCACGCCCATCTGGAAGATCGTCCGCAGCAAAACGGTATTGGCCGATTGCGATCCGGAGCCGTTGACGGTCGCGACCTGCAGGCTCCAGTCGTTGACGACCGGGGCACGCTGCGGTTCCAAGGCGGAGTCCCGTGGACCTATTTCAGTAGTAGCCATGCTTGCCTAATCCTTTACGGTAGAAGCCGAGAAGAGCTTCCCAGCATTATACGAGCGTTACGAAGAATTTCGTAGCACTGGCGTCCCGCCGGTCACGCTGAAATTGAGCGTTGTCATTCCGACCGAGGATGGCGCAGACAACCAGCGCCCGTTTTTTGCGTGGGTTGCGCCATCCGAGTGGAGGAACCTGCTTTTATTCCAAGCGTGAGCGCCAGCGTGATAGACCACCGCTCGGTCTGCTTAGTTACGAAAACAGAACAAAAACACGATTCATCTTGGGACACCCCCACGCACGTGTATAGTCTCGCTCGCGAGATAATTCGTGCGCTTTCAAAAAGCAGAGATCGCCAACGGCCACGAGGACGCACGAGTGTCCCGCGTCCTCCGCATCACGGCCGACCAGGTTTCAAAAGGTCCCGTGGACGTCCGCTCCCTTGCCGATGCGTGCGGCATCTCGCGTACCACGCTGCGCTCCATCATGCGCTCCGCCGTCGGATGCAGTCCCAAGCAATACATCGAGCACACGCGCCTGTGCAGGGCAGAGTATTTGTTGGTCAATAGTCCGCTCTCGGTTAAGGAGATCATGGCTCAGATCGGCCTGTCCGACCCGAGCAACTTCAGCAAGAAATTCAGAAGATACTTTGGCGCATCGCCGTTTGAGTACCGCAGCAACTGCACTACTCCCGCCCGATCGCTCTCGGTCAAACATGCACGGGAGCACTTTTGCTCTTTTTGCCCACTCTTTGACGAAATTACCAACACAAAGCTATAGACAATCTATCTCAATGATCTACCTTGTACGCACAGCAGGATAGCGCCACTCAGTTTCTTGTGGAGTTGGCGCGTAGGTCAGGAGGATTGCCATGGCTCATCGCCATACTCGCCTAATTCCAATTCTGACGTTCATCTCCATCGTCCTTACCCTACTTGCAATCGTACCTTCGGCCTTTCCGCAGGCACCCCAGACTCCCAGGCAGATCCCCGATTGGGTCGCCTACCGTTTCCTCTTCCATCGCGTCGTCCTACTCAACAACCGCGCGGACCGGGCTGCGGCGGCCGGTCAAGACCGTTCCTCATTTCGGCACTTGGTGCGCAATTCAGCCGGTTTGACCCAGCCCGAAGGCGACCTGCTGGAGAGAGCGGCACTCGAATGCGAGGACCTGATCAGCAAGCAAGACGAGAAAGTCCAAGTCGTCCTTGCCGAGATTCGCGGCCGGCATCCCTATGGACTTTACAATCCTAGCTTCCCTCCTAAACCGGACCCCCGATTGATCGAAATGCAGAAAGAACGCGAAAACATCGTCATCGCGGCCCGCGACCGTCTGCGCGAGGCACTCGGCGAAGAGAGTTTCGCCAGACTCGACGCATACGTCAGGCGGGATATGGCTAGAAACGCCACGCACAGCACATCATCCCAGGCCCACTAGATTCTTGAGGAGCGCACCATGAAAACTAAATCTCTCTGCGTTCTCTTATTCTGTTTATTTTCGGCGGCCTGTGCCCGCGCCGACGTTTGGGGCTATGCTTGGACCGACTACGATCCGATGTCGAATACCGTTGTTGGAACCTGTGAAACCGTGACAAATCTCAGCGAGTATTATCTGCCCGCCGTACAATGCTGGGTTCTTGATCCCAATGGGCGCGCGATGGGCTACGCCTCCGATGAAGGTTGGTTCGGATCCGGATGGTCAGTATCGGTAGAGGTCGATGTCGATGCATCGAATGCTGCGCCTGGCGATTTATATACCACTGAATGCGATAGCTCGGTCGAATCGACATTTTGGAACGGTCTTGGTTACTATGATCCTTACGACTATCAGTACTGGATGTTTCAGTAC
This sequence comes from Terriglobales bacterium, assembly GCA_050746165.1. Classification (GTDB taxonomy): domain Bacteria; phylum Acidobacteriota; class Terriglobia; order Terriglobales; family Acidobacteriaceae; genus DAISJI01. The sequence continues at coordinate 5,035 of JBOGLI010000287.1, forward strand.
GTATATGTGCCGGATCTGATGGATTACTTCGCCGGGCCCGATGGGGAGGAGGCCGGTCCAGACACGCAGATTGAATTGGGCACCGTCTATGCACAAACCAAGTTACCCGCTTGTCCTTCCACAGTCCTAATTGGTTCAGTCAAGACATATTCGCTGGCGGATTACTTTCCACAATACAAAACAGGAATCGGTATTCTCGCTTCGATGAGCGTTTCGCCCATTGTGATGAACTGGAACGGAGTGCAGATCGTCGAAAATATGACCCTAAAACCCGGCAACACTTGTCCTGCAAGAATTGGAACCTGTGATGGATTCCACGATACGTTTTCGGTGGGGAGCGGCGGCACCACAGCTTGGGGCGACAACGTGGTCGGTCAAAGAAATATTTTCTATGATCAGCACTATACTATTGCTAACGGTGCCGTTTTGGTCACCGGTGATCCGAATACTTGCAGTTTCACGTGCACGCAGATTTATTCGTGTGGCGGGAAACAACTGCCCGGCATTTTTGTTGTCACCCACTCATATCAAAAATCGACGATAAATAGTACGCCGGTTACGCTCGTGACCGTTACTAAAACTAAACAGTAGCTCCAAGGGGGGATGTAATGAAAGGCTGCGCGGCATTCCTAGTGGTCATAGCCATGGCGCTTTTCTGCTTGGGTCAACAGTCGAAGACTCGAAGTTCGATTGCATCATTCGAGGAAATCCTACAGAGTTACGGTATTCAGCTCACAAACGATTCGTTGATAGATGCGCTTCAAAGTCCGGTTCCCCGCGTGCGAGCAACAGCTGCTTTGGAACTCGCGGAAAAAAACGCGAGAGGTGCGAGCACGTCCATAGGCGCAGCACTCGACCGTGAGAAG
>JBOGLI010000288.1:0-3388 GCA_050746165.1 Terriglobales bacterium
GCGCAATTGCGATGTTCGCATGGGTATCGATCGCGCATATGGCGACGCCACTCGCGAATGCCGGCGTGAGCGAGTTGCCGAATGAGTCGCCGGTGCTGCAGGCATTGCAAACCAGTGCCGGCGAGAACTCGGGTTTGTACATGTATCCGGGCTTCGGTCTCGGTGCGCACCCGACGATGAGCCAACTTCAGGCAGCGATGCCGGAGCACGAAAAGAAGCTGGCGACCACGCCGTCCGGACTGCTGATTTATCATCCGCCGGGGCGGCCGTCGATGACAACGGGAACGCTGCTGGTCGAGTTCGGCAAGGAGTTTGTGCAGGTCCTGCTGGCGATGGTGTTGCTATCGGTAGCCGGGCTTAGGGGATATGGCTCGCGGGTGGCGTTCGTGGCCGTCATCGGCGTTATCGAATCGATCGGGACGAACGTTTCGTACTGGGATTGGTACGGATTTCCGGGAACTTACACGGTGGCGCAGATCTGCATCATGGTCATCGCCTTCGTGGTCGCCGGGTTGGTCGGAGCGGCCATTGTGAAGGGCGAGAGAAAATCGGTGGGTGCGGCGGCGTAGCTTCTCATCAACCGACCACGAATTCTGACGGATCAACACGGATGGATTGACCGTGTTGATCCGTTATTTCTTGCACTCGGCCCTATTGCAACGGCCTCCATCGCCGGCAATCGGGTACGCGAATGGGCGTGGTGAGCGGCGGTCCAACCTGGAAGTGAATCACGCCGTCGGCCGTCGTGCAGAAGTTTCTCGAGCCCGTGCTGCTACTGACCGGCGTCGCCGTGACCACATACTGTGCGCATTGGCCCTCGAGACAGATCGCGCTTAGCCGGAATCTGTATCCCGATTTTTCGCACCCAGCCGCATCGGCGCAACCGAGCGAGGCGTCGATCAGACCGGCATGTTCGGCGGTAACAGTCGGACCGATCCCGAGTGTCGAGAGCGTACGGGCGAAGCCGTGCTCCGGGTAGATGGCCGCGTAGGTCACCTGCGCGGTGTTCAGCGTGCGCAGGCTTCCGACCGCGGTAGCCTCATTGGCCGCAGTTCGCGAGCGCAGCAGGTTCGGGATCGCGACCGCCGCTACGATCATCACGACGGCTGCATCCATCGTTGGACTGGTGCTCGCGCCGCGAATCGATTTCTCCTCCGCATACGCGGCCATCACCGCGGGCGTGTTCTGCCCGGAAATTTTCGCCAATGTGGCGGTCATATCTGGAGTTGCGTTCTTTGCTTGAAAAGCGGCCATTGCCATGGGGTCCTGGTAGATCAAGGCGGAAGCGCCTGCGGCGTGGCCGGGCGGCAGGGAATCGAGGAAGCGTTTGGATTTGCCCAGCGATTCGCCCGAGCGGTGCAGTCGGACCGCATCGAAGGCGGTCGCCGTACTCGATCCGATCACCAGGTAATTGTCCACGAATGCGTACGCGATCTCGGTCGGCTTGGGACCCGAGGAGAGCGCGAGCTTGTGGTAAGTAACTCCAGCGTTCACCACCTGTTCCGGTTTGAACGGAGCGCTCGCCAGCAGCGTGGTGATCGTGCGCTGCAACCGGACCGGGTCATCGACCCGCAGCATCGCTTTCCAGACGGGTGCCGGGGTGATCGCGTCCAACTCCAGCGCCAGTTCGCCGCCGAGCGGACGCAGCAGGTCATCGCGCAAGCTGATGTTCATCTGCCGTTCCATCTGAAAGACGCCGTCGAACGCCTTGGGATTCGCGGCGGTCACCATGGCACGGACGTCATCGAATATCTGCGCTGGATTCTTCAGTACCACCGACAGCGCCATGATCGCCTTGGGAGAAGCGAAGTCGAGGCTGCCCAGGTTCGACGGAGCGCCGAGCCATGCGGCGACGCCGCGCCGCGGGCCCGTGAAGCTCAGTTCGGTTTCGCTCAGGTCGCGACCACCGCTGCTGGCGTGTTCCCAGACGAGGTACTGCGCGTCGGCAAACCCGGACTGGTCCGCCACGGCGAGCGCTTGCGCCTGGTTGGGGACTGTGGTGGTGGCCGTGCGCGCTTTCGCAAGGATGGTCTGGAGATCGAAGGCGCCCACCATGGTGACGTTGTCGCGATAAGCTTGCGCGACGCGCTGCCCGAAGGGTGTGGAGGGAAACTCGCGCGGGCCCGAGTCGAGCCGCGCGTTGAAGCTGCGCAGCGTTGCCGCATCCGCCGCCACAACCAGGTAGTCGGGACGGACGAGAATGAGCAAATCCTTGCCAGTCTCTTTCTCCGGCATGCCGGCGAGGTCTTGCAGATCAAGGATGCGGATCTCCGGTTTCGCCTTGGACTTTGCCAGGAGTTCACGGACCGTCTGCTGGAGAGCTTCTTTCAAGCCGGGCTTCTTGATTTCCGCGACGAGGAGCACGTTCGGAGTTTCGCCATCGACTCCCGCCGAGAGGGCGATCTCGTCGCCGAGGTATTGCGAGATGCGGTAGAACTTCTCCACCGCATCTTCGAAATCGGGCGCGGTCTTAGCCATGTCGCCACTGTGCCACCACTGGCGCAACGTTGCGCTCTGCTTCAACTGCTGGCGGAAGATGGTCAAGGCCTGCATGGCCGCGTCGCCATAATTGGGCGAGGCGGCGTAGAAGATCGTGGACTTCGGTGCCAGCGGCATGAGTCGGCTTTCCGTGCGCGGCCCGGGAAGTTTCACCCCGGCCTGAATCTTCTCGATCAGGTTGCCGATTTCGATCAATAGCTGGGGGTTCTTCGCAATGTCGGCTTGCATTTGTCCGGGCGAAGGCGTCGGTGCCGGTTGCTGTGCCGATGAAACGCAGGCGATAGATGCAGTCAGGCACACAGCGACCGCGCGCAAGAACCGCGGTGTCAGCAGTCTGGTCATGTTGTTTTCCTGAGAAGCGGAGCAAGGATACGCCCGATTTTCGCGGTGGACACGTTCAAAATGCGGGGCAACGGTTTATTAGTATTGGCCCAAAAGTAATACCCGGAGCGCGGGTTGCGCGCCCCGGGTGTCTACAACGGATGATGCTACTTCAGTCGGCGTGGATGAGTTCGCCCTCTTCCACCTCCGACTTCACGCTGCGCGTGAACGACTCGCCTTCGTCGACTTTCTGCGTTTTGTCGAAGGAGTGGCCGGTCACCAGTCCGACGACGAACCAGGCGAGGACCATCGCTCCGAACGCGAAGAGCGAATCGCCGGGCACGCGCATCCAGCGCAGGGTATTCATCGGACCATGGTGGAGGAACTCGGCCGAACGGGCGTACCAGGTTCCGTACTCAACCGAAGCCCACGCCTGCATTAACCCGATCGGGAGCAGGCTGAACAGCGACATCATCGCCAGGCCGCCGTTGATCGACCAGAACGCGATCGAGAGCGGGCGGTCCTTCCACGCCAGCCCCGGACGCAGCGCGCGCAGGCAGAACAGCAT
>JBOGLI010000289.1:0-1958 GCA_050746165.1 Terriglobales bacterium
GCTGCCGCCGGTACACAGGCCGCTAACGCCTGATCCGACCGGCATGCGGCAGGTACTATGCATCGAAGGGTTCATGCCACGCCGACCCCGCTGGGTGTTCCGCCGCCACTCGCTGACCATCATCTCCGCCGCCATTCTGGCTGCATGGATCGTCCTCTACTGCGTCTCCGATCCAGGCACCCATCACGGCTCGTTCTTCGGCAACGCTATCGCCGACTGGAGCGGCGTCCTGGTCACTGTGCTCGCCACCAAACACCTGTACGAGCGCGGCTCCGCCGAAAGCAAGCAGCCGCACGGCATTCTGCCGCACCGCTGGGAAACACTCCTGCGCAACCACTCCCTTACCATCTTTCTCACCTTGACCGGCGCAGCGTGGGTCGTCGCCTTTCTCCACATGGACGCGCAGAGCCGCTGGGGACAGGTCATCGGAAACATCGTCTCCGAGTGGACGCAAGTGCTGGGGCTCGTGCTCATGACCAAGCGGCTGGTGGAAACCGGCTCGAAAGAAAGTAAACCCCGCTAGCCCCAAGACGAAAGGCCTCGCTCATTTACGAGCGAGGCCTGCTTCATTCCGTCGATTGTGTCACCGCCAATCGCGACGAACATCGCGCCTGTCGTGCCGGACGTCGCGATAGTCGTGCCGGACGTCGCGCCGGCGCGCCTGGATTTCCGACCGCTCCTGCCGTGCCGCGAAGTTGTTGCCGGCGGCGTAATCGTGGCGAAGTTCCGCGCGATCATGCTGGATCGCGGCCTGGTCACGATGAATGTCGCGGCGATCGGCGTGACGGTCGCGAAGGTCCTGCCGCACATCGGCGCGGCGGCCCCGTTGCCATCCCGAATCGTCGCGGTCCTGCGCCATCAGCGTGCTGCCGCCGAGCGCAACCAGTAACAACGCTGCCATTACAGCTCGTTTCATTTGCTCACCTCCGGGTCCGATCCTCTGGCCCTGTGGAGGTGTGAACCCCGCGCACTCGAACAGTTGCGTTAAGAAATGTCACGCGCGTCATTGCCACGTAACAAAAAGGACCGCAACTTTCTCCCGCTGCGAACTCTTACATTCGACAATCGGAAATGCCGTTCGCCTTCGTCTCCGCAAGTACGGTCCTCCGCCGCCGTTGCCAGCTACGCAGATGCCGCTGTATGGTGGATAAAAGGGGTTAATGACCAACGTCCGCTAAAATTGCAGCACGCTACGGAGATCGTCAATGACAACGTGCACCCACGTAGTTCCAGCTCCCACCCAGCAACAGCCTGCGTACGATCCGCTGCTCGACGACATCGGATTTATGACCTGCATGACCCTGGTGCTGCTCGGGAATTACGCGCAAACCGGCCACCTCGGCGGGCCGCTGGCGTACACACCGTACAACGTTGCGGCGCACCTGGCCGGTCCGGAAAACGGCGGACTCCGTTACGATTACCGCCGTCCCAAGCATCCATACGGCGACAAATTCATGATGGCCGCGGGTCACTCTGTCCCTACCTGCTACGCGCTGTGGATGATCCTGGGCGAAGCCTTCTACCGCAAGTATCAGCAGACCGGCGATCCTCGTTATCGCGTTGACCCGCAGGTCGCGATGCTGTCGATCGACGCCCTGGGATTCCGGCGCGGCGCGGGCGCACTGAAGACGCTGCTGCACGAAACGAATCTGGAAGACCATCCGTTGTTCGCGCAAGCCAAAGGCCGCGGCATTCGCGCGCTCTCCGGACATGCCGAAAGCGTCGACGTCACCAACGACGTAAACGGCGGTCCCTCGGGCATCGGCATCGCCACCGCCGCCGGCAAAGCGCTGTTCTGGGATGTGGCGGGCGCACCTGACTCGCCAAAAGTGATCGCCCTCGAAGGCGAATTCGCGCTCACCGAAGGCCACGCGCAGGAGTTGAAGACGCAGGCGCTGGCGCTGCAGGTGGGAAAGCGTTTGCGGGTGATGATTTCCGATAACAACGCGGGCATCGAC
>JBOGLI010000290.1:0-3243 GCA_050746165.1 Terriglobales bacterium
ACCCAGGGGCGACATCCAACTGATGTGGTTGCGGTTGAGATCAACCTCGTCGGCGCCCACGATGCTCACCACTCGCTCCACTCCCGCGGCGTTGGCATAGCGCACGGTCGCTCCGAAGAATGCCCGCGTCGCCGACTGCCGCGCTCTGGGAGCTTCCGGGTCCACCACTTCCGCGGCTTCGATTCGCTTGGTGAGAAAGCGAATCCGGCCATCGATCTGCCGCAGCCGCCGCTTGCCGTACTGATAGTCGGCATTTTCACTTCGATCGCCATTGCCGGCAGCCCACGCCACCACCTCCACAACGGCCGGGCGTTCCCTGGTGAGCAGAAACCGGTGCTCATCTTTGAGGCGCTGCAGCCCGCTCGGAGTTATGTAGTTCTTGACTTGCGTCGCGGGCTCGTCCGCCTGTGGTCTTCTCGTAAACCCTTTCCGCATCGATTAGTCCTTGCAGCGCGAAGTGGCAGGCGGGACGCCCGCGTTACTCGGTGAAGATCGGAATCTGTCGTTCGTCGATGGGCGGCGTGGTGGGACGCTTGCGCCGACCCTGGGGTCCGCCGATTACGGCGAGCACCGTTACGGCAGCGAGCGCGTGCCGCGGGACGAAAATCCGTTGCGTGTTGGAGCGGGAATCGGGCGGATTTACGAGGTAGCCTTCCGGCAAGATCTGCGACAAGTCGTTGGGCATGGTGCCCTCGAGGACGTCGTTGTCCTTGAAGGTCAAGCGCAGCCAGAGTCCTTCCGTGCGCGGACGAGTGGTGAAGGTCTTGCGCATCAGCGACTCGGTCTCCCCGAAGTCGCGCACGAAAAATACTCCCTTGATATCACGCAGGTCGATGCCAACGACTTTGCCCGCGGTATTCAACACCTCGACCTTGCCTTCTACGATGAACGCGGCCGGAGACACGTAGCCGTTGATGGTGTCCCGGTCGATTTTCTGGACGACGACTTTTTTGTGGGTGGAAGGCATGGGAGACAGTGGTCAGTGATCAGCAGGTTCGCCCCAACGCTCGAGTTCAAGCCGCTGATCGCTGAAGACTGACTGCTGATTACTCTAGTGATTCTCGCACGTTTCCGCGGCGCCTTAATGGGCTAAGATCAAGACTGTAGCCAAGATAGCAACAATGTGCTATTCTCGACAGTTCGCGACGCGTACTCCGTCCATCTAAGCTGTTGGGCGGCAACAACTTAGAACCGACCGGGCCAGATTTCCACACTTTTCCAGGGCGCCCGATTTGGCGAGCTGGAGGGGCCCCAGAAAACAGGACTGGTCGAGCTAGGACCCTCGGAAGAATGCCTGATTTCTTATACATGATGGAAACCCGGCTCACGCCGGGTCAGCAAGAATTTGTCAGGCTGGTCGAGGGCATCGCCCGCGGCCACGAGACCAACCTTTATCTCTCCGGCGGCACCGTCCGCGACCTGATCTCCGGATTTCCCATCCGCGGGCTGGAGTTCACGGTCCAGGGAAATGCGCTGAAGCTGCAGAAGGACCTGGAAAAAGCCGGAGTCACGGTCGAAGGCGCCGACGAGGAATACCGCATCCTGTATGTGGCGCGCGGCGACGTGCGCGCGCAGGTTGAATCGGCGCTGAACGCGATTTACGACAAGCCGGGAAAGCCGCCCAAGTTATCGCCAGGGACGATCGTTGAGGACTTACGGCGTCGCGACTTCACCGTCAATGCCATGGCGTTGTCGCTGAATGAAGGCTCGCGCGGCCTGCTTTCCGATCCGTTCAATGGCGTGGCCGATATCGAAGGCAAGCTCATCCGCATCCTGCATAACTACTCCTTCCTGGAGGAGCCGATCCGAGTGGTACGCGCGACCCGGCTGCTGGCGCGGTTCCACTGGCAACTGGAAGAGCGGACGCAGGCCCGCTACGACGCGGCAAAAGAGAACAATTACATTGAGTACGTCAACGATCGCTCCATCGGCCACGAGTTGGACGCGCTGGCCCATGAAGACGATCCCATTCATATCCTGAGCGCGCTGGAAAAGGAAGGCTGGCTGAAGGTACTGAACCCGCACTGGTCGGTGGCCAAGATCGATATGCCCGGGTTGAAAGAATTGATGGGCATGCGCGAGCAGTTGGCCGCCGTCGGAATTAACGCCGACACGTCGGCGGCAGTCATGTATTTTCTGACGCGCAAGTTGAGCGATTCCGATGTGCGCGACATGCAGAAGCACATTCCGCGCAAGCAGTTCGTGCACGCGTGGAAGGGGCTGCACGACGAGGCCAATGCGCTGGCGAAGAAGCTGACCGGCAAGGAATCGGCGACGCCGTCGCGGGCATGGCAGGTGATCACCGATGCGCGCCCCGAGGCGTTGCTCTTCCTCGCGGTCACCACGAAACAGCAGGCGGTCGAACAGAAGATCAAGAACTTCCTGGGTAAGTGGCGCCTGGTTCGTCAGAAGCTGCCCCTGCCCGAGATGGCGGAGTTGAGCATTACTCCCGCGCTGGCGACCTACCCGAAAATCGAGCAGGAAGCGTTTTTCCTGTTGCTCGATGGCAAGCTGCGCTCGCGTACCGAGATCATGAAGTTCCTCAAGCCGTATGAGCCTCCTCCTCCACCTCCGCCGCCGCCGGCCAAGAAGGGACGCGGTGCGAAGGCCGAGGCTGCGGCTGCTCCGGGCGGCGCGCCGGCAGGCAAGAAGGGCCGCAAGGGTGCCGCTGCGCCTCCACCGGCGGCTGCACCTCCTGTGGCGGAAGCGAAGCCGGAAGTGAAGGGCAAGGGAAAGAGCGCGGAGAAGGTGGCGGCGACGGTCGCAAAGCAAGTGGAGAAAGCAGTCGCAAAGCCGGCAGCGAAAAAACCGGAGGCTAAGGCCCCGGCGAAAAAGAACGCTCCTGCCCCAAAGCCCAAACCGAAGCCAGTTCCGGCGAAAAAAGCGAAGAAGAAGCACTAAGGCGGGCGATCGTGAGCTGCATGGCAGGCGAGACGCCCGCGTTACGGCGGATTTTCCACACCTCCGCACAGGTCTGCACAGACCCACCAGTAGCGCCGGGGTGCGCGCGCTCGTAGAATTGATGTAAGCCCATGGCCCCTCAATTCGTTCACCTCCACCTGCATACCGACTTCTCCATGCTCGACGGGGCTTGCGATATCGACAAGCTCGTCAAGCACGTGCAGGAGTTGGGGCAGCCCGCCGTGGCCATGACCGACCACGGCAACATCTTCGGCGCGTTCCATTTTTTCAATGCCGCGAAGAACGCGGGCGTTAAGCCGATCATCGGCTGCGAGTTGTACG
>JBOGLI010000291.1:0-7175 GCA_050746165.1 Terriglobales bacterium
CGGCTCGGCGGTCGACTCGGCGGTCCGCTCGGCGGTCTACTCGGCGGGGTATGCCTTTTATGGCGGGTCCTTGTGGGCCGGCTACGCGGCGTGGGCCGACTATTTCAATGAGGTCCTGTCGGTCGCAATCGACAGAAACTGCCTCGACCTTATCGAGAGTTGCGGTTTCACGTGGCTGCTCGACGGTATTTGCTTCGCGAGCGAACGTCCCACGCAAATTCATCTGGATGATCGCGGCCTGCTCCATTCTGAATCGACACAGTCACTCGGCTATCGCAGCGGGTGGGGTTTGTGGCACTGGCACGGAGTGCAGGTAACCCAACGCGTTATCGAGCAACCATCGACCATCACCGTTAAGGACATCCAGGAAGAAACGAACGCCGAAGTCAGGCGCGTGATGGTCGAGCGCTACGGGCTATCCCGCTACCTGGCCGACTCTGGTGCCGCATTGCTCCACGAAGATGAAATGGGGCAACTTTATCAAGCCGAGATTCCGGGCGACGAGCCGCTGGTAATGGTCAAGGTGATGAACTCCACGCCTGAGCCGGACGGCCAATTTAAGGCCTACTTCTTACGCGTTCACCCGGAACTGCGTCCTCTCCGCCCGCGATGCAACGAGTTCTGCTTCGGAAAGCAGGAGTGCGAGCACGTTCTCCTTGGCGATCCGCAAAAGCTCACGGCGACGAACGCTGTCGCCTCTCTCCACGGCATGACCGGCCCGCAGTATGCAAACCATCTTCTCCAGCAGACATAAGGACCGCACCATGGCGACAGATAACCTCGTAAAGGTCGGGCTCCCGGAAAATGTGGAAGTTGCAGCCATGATTCCGCCGCTCTCGCAATCTCGGTACGAGCTGATGGCGTGCCCGCATCTTTATCGAGAACGAGTAGTGCTCGGCCGCCGCGAAGCTCCGAACCCATATGCCGACCGTGGCACGCAGATTCACCGCGCGATCGCTGAATACATCTCCCACCTGGTCAAAGCGCGGCTGGCGAAGGACGAAACGTACTTCGATGAGATTCTCGGCCGCGGCTACAGCGAGGAAGTAACCGACATCCTCGACGGCTTCAAGGACTCGCTCGTCATAGATCCGGAGCAGGTGCTCGGCGCGGAAATGTATCTGGCGCTGGACGAGGAATTTAAGCCACTCGAATTCAACGAGGATCGGAGCGACTGGCGCGGCGCAGGCGATCCCGACTTCGAAGGCACGCTCGACCTTGTTCTGCTGCCAACTCCAACCGAAGCCGACATCTTCGATTGGAAATCGTTCTGGCAGATCGTCGACGCGGAATCGTTTCAGTCGAAGTTCTATCCGCTGCTGGTGTTCAAGCACTATCCACACATCCAGACGGTTCGTTTTCACCTTCAGTTTGTCCGCTACGGCGTCAGCCGGTCGGTTGAGTTCCGCCGCGATCGCGATCTCGAGAAGCTCGAGAAGCTGGCCCGGCAGGCGCGCGCACGACACCTTGCCCTGCATGCGGTAACTGGCGCGGCTTCAGCCATGCCCGGCCCGCACTGCCTCTATTGCCCGCTGCTCACGGACGGCTGCCCGGTTGGCGCGATTAATCCCTACGCCGAGCAATCCGCCGAGGACCGCGCCCGCTTCGCCATCTGGTTAATCCAGGCAAAGAAGAAGAATGACGGCATCCTGAAAGAGATCGTCAACGCCGGCGGTCCCGTCCGCGTCCAGGACGACAACGGCAACGCTTTCGAAGCCGGTTTCCAGTTGAAGTACAAATCCGGCTACCCGCTCAAAGACTGCTACCCGCTGATTGCCGTCAACGATCCGGAACTCGTTTCCAAGCTCACCATATCGGGACTCAGTTCTCCCTTGAAGGCAAAGAAGCGCGCCGGCTTGCGCGAAATGCTGGAGCCGTTGGCGGTCAGCACGGCCAGTACACGGTTTGGAATTTCGGGTGTGGAAGAGGAAGAGGAGTTTTAGTTCAGGTGAGAACCATCTGGAAATACGTCGTGAAGGTCGAGGATCGTTTCGAGATTGAAATGCCGCGTGGCGCGGAGCTGCTGAATGTCCAAGTTCAGCACGGCATCCCGGTGATGTGGGCGGTTGTGGTTCCGGGGCGGCAGGTTGAGAAGCGGACGTTTCGAATCGTCGGAACCGGACACATATTGGCGCAGTCCGACGCCGAGTTCGATTATCTCGGAACTTTTCAGTTGGGGGACTTCGTTGGGCACGTATTCGAGGAAAAGGCATGAGCGAACAAGCACAAGCATCATTCAAGGGCTGGGCCATCGTCGAGCTGATGGGTCACCAGCGCGAGATCGGCTATGTCACCACCGAGTACTTCGGACCGGCGGCGCTGTTTCGCATCGACTCACCAGAAATCCCGGAACGTGAGTTCGAGTTGACGCGGCCGGAGTACGTCGAGACCGAGGACGGCGACCGAGTAGCGCCACGCGGCGCGAAGGTGAAACGTTCCGCTATCCCTGCCCGCACCCGCATGGTCGCACCGGGCGCGCTCTACGCGCTCAATCCCTGCACGGAAGAGGCTGCGCGCAAAGCGATCGAGAACGCCGTCACACGGCGGTTGATTCTGCTCGACGTGCCCAAGGAAGTGCAGGGCCAGCTACCGCCGGCGCCCATCGAAGCCGAGTACGACGAACCCGAAGAAGGCGAGGAGATGGGTTTTGAGGACGAGGAAGAGGAGGACGGCGCGCCGGTGCCGTGACTGCGTTTCCGCATTGAGGCGGCGATTCAACGCTGCACGGATAAACGCAAGCTTAGGACGCTGAACCTGCTTTGGTGGCGCGAGTACTTCAAGGAAAACGATGTCCGACACTTCAATTGAATGGACCGACAAAGTCTGGAATCCGGTAACCGGCTGCACGAAGGTGTCGCAGGGGTGCAAGCACTGTTACGCCGAGCGCGTCTTCCCGCGCGCCTATGCCGCAACCGGTCGCAAGTTCACCGATGTCGCCTGTCACGAGGACCGTCTGGATCAACCGCTGCACTGGAAGAAGCCCGCTCGAATCTTCGTCAACAGCATGAGCGACCTGTTTCATGAAAGCATCCCGTACAAATTCATCGGGCGCGTCTTCCGCACGATGCACCAGGCGAACTGGCACACTTACCAGATCCTCACGAAGCGACCGGCGCGCATGGTTGATTTCGTGCGCTGGGCGATGGTCGAGGGCAACGGCAATCCGGAGATGTATCTCGACGGCGTGGACGATCACATTCATCTCGGATTTTCGGCGGAGGACCAGAAGACATTCGACGAGCGCTGGGCGACGGTCAGTGAGTGGAGTTGGCTCTTTCCGCTGGTGTGGGTATCGCTTGAGCCGCTTCTCGGATCAGTGAATTGCGGCACGGCGCTGCACCCAGGTTACGTCGATGGCAAGCACGCTCCGGGAATTGGCTGGATCGTCGCCGGCGGCGAGAGCGGACCTAACGCGCGGCCCATGCATCCGGATTGGGCGCGCTCACTGCGCGATCAGTGTCAAGCCGCCGGCGTGCCGTTCTTCTTCAAGCAGTGGGGTGAGTGGGAGCCACAGCGCCAATCGCCAGGCGGAACGGGGTTCGGAAACGGCCAACATCACTGGCCCGGTGAGAGTGATTGCCGTATGTCATTCCGCGTCGGCAAAAAGGCCGCCGGGCGGATGCTCGACGGCCGTGAGTGGAACGAATACCCAGAGGTGCGCGCATGAAGCCGCCATGCGACACCTGCGCCTTCGGTAACGCGGGCGCGGCACTTGAGGCATACAACAATCTCCGTGCACGCGTCTGTGCCTTGGGCGCCGTACCGTTCTTCTGCCATCACTCCATCGATTGGCAATCGCAGCACTCCTGGAAGCCGAATGAGATTCGCCGGAACGCGCGCCAATCGGGCGTCTGCGCCGGCTGGAAACGGGAAGTGAAAGCTCTAACCGCGAAGGGCTGGTTTAAGCATGCCCGATGGCTGCGCCACGCCCTCGCCGCTGTACTTCTGGAGCGAATCAACGAATGGGCAGACGAAAAAGACGAGGCGCGCAAATCAGCACTGCTCACGCAAATCAAAGCCATGCTCCGCGTTCTAACGCAAAAGCGGCCACGCCTGACGTTGTTCGGCAAAGTTCTGAAAGTTGGAGGCTCCGAATAGTTCATGCGCATTGAATCCATACGTCTACAAAACTTCCGCTCCCATCGCGATACGACGTTCGAGTTGGAGCGGGTCAACATCGTCAAAGGCCCCAATGGAGCCGGAAAGTCATCCATCCAGATGGCGATTGAGGCCTTGCTTACCGGCCAGTGCGCGGTAACCGACGCTGCCGGCCGCGGCGCCGAGGCGCTGATTCACCTCGGAGCCAAAGAGTTCGTCATCGAAGCCGTCCTGGTCAGCAAGGGCGCCGATAACGATTGCGACGTCCGCTGGCCCGTTCGCTTTACCCGCACGACTTCCGGCGGCATGCTCACGGTCGGCAATATGGCGGCGGGAAAATCGGCGATGGCGTGGATTCAGCAGCACGTCGCGCCCTTTGAAGTCCTGTCCTCCGTGCTGAACTCACATCGGTTTCTGGAGATGTCGGCCAAGGAGCAGAAGTCGCTGCTCGCCGGGGCACTGAAGGCCGAGCCGGTTGTCATCGATGCCGAGATCATGAAAGCGGCGGCCGATTCCGGCAACCTGATTCCCGCAGCCGTGGCCAGCGCCGAAATGGTGGACACGAACTACCAGTTGTTCTACGGCCAGCGCACGAACCTAAACCGGGAATTGAAATCGTTCGGCGACATTTCCGCTCCGGTACGCCCCAAGGATCTTCCGGAGAACGCAACACTGCACGAGTGCCGCTCACGGATCTACGAGATCAGCCAGGAGCGTGACCGGCTGCAGCAGAAGCGCGGATCACTGATTGCCGATCACCAATCGGCAAAGACGGCGAAAGAGGCGGCGCGCGCGCAAATCGAGCAGCACAAAGCCAACGTCATCGAATCGACCGATGAGATGGATAAGCTGGCGCGGACGTGCAAACGCAAGACGGATGCCGCCAAGGCTGACCGCGAGGTAGTGGAGACGCAAGCCAAGGTCACGGACCTCCGCCGACTGATTGCCGCCTCAGAAGGCAGCCCGCGCGAATGCCCCACCTGCCAGCGTGCGTACGACGAACAGTCGCTCGCAAAAATGGCGGAGCACCTCGATACCCTTCGAGCGTCGCTGATCGACGCCGAGGCGGCGCTCACGGCGGCGCAGGAGAAGCGCCGCAAGATCGGTGACCCCGACCAGGCCGAAGTCCGGCTGCAGGCGCACAAGGTCGCCATGCTGGCAATCAGCCGGGCGGAAGAGACGCTCAAGAGACCTGACGCCGTCGCTCCGGATACGTCCTCGATCGACACCGAGATCGCCACTCTTGATGAGCGGCTGTCCAAAGGCAGGGCAATCGAAAAGCAGATCATCGAACTCGAAGCGGCCGAGCGGCAGTACCACGGTGTGGCCGAGAAGAAATCCACCCTGGAACGAAAACTTGCTGCGCTGGAGCAGTTGATCGCCTACTTCGGGCCCAACGGCAGCCTTAAAACCAAACTCATCGGCGACCGCCTGCCGGCATTCCGCAACCGCATCAATGAGGTTCTGGCGCGGTTTGGCTTCGGCTGCGCCTTCGAGCTTGACCCGTACGTCATCCGTGTCTCCAGCGTGCATTCCCCCGCGGTGGACAGCAACGGGCTGGAACTGCACCAGCTCTCGGAATCAGAGGCGTACCGATTTGGCATCGCGTTCCAGATCGCACTGGCCGAGGCTACCGGCGTCAAGCTGGTCGTCATCGACCGGGCGGACATGCTCACGCCCGACGCCCGCCGACAGCTCTCGGCCGAGTTGATGTCCTCGAGCCTGGATCAGGCGATTGTGCTGACCACCGGAGCCGTGGGAGAGACGCAATACACGCCACCACCAGACACAGCGTTCTTTGAGATTGAAAGTGTGGACGGCGTGAGCGGGATCATCGGCAGATACGCGCCCGCGCGGGATATGGAGATGTCGGCGGTGCAGTCATGACAGCCTGGCAACTCAAGCAATCCCGTCTCTGTACCTGCGGCCACATCCGGGCTCAGCACCCGGGAAGCGGGGCAGCGCCCGTGCGGCGAAGCGGGATGCACGTGCACGACGTTCGACAAGGCGGCTCCGGCGGCGGCTGAATACTTTTTCCACAATTTCCACAGCCCAGCGAGGAAGACCGTTGCGAGTGCTGTGGAATGGGAGACTGAAGCAGTCACCGCATAGTGAAATTGACGACTGCCCACAGATTTGGGCAGAGGTTATCCAGTTCTG
This sequence comes from Terriglobales bacterium, assembly GCA_050746165.1. GTDB lineage: Bacteria > Acidobacteriota > Terriglobia > Terriglobales > Acidobacteriaceae > DAISJI01. The sequence goes on from JBOGLI010000291.1 coordinate 6,259, forward strand.
AGGAAGGTCGCTTATTTACCTTTCTCGGCGGCAAGTGAAGACACGTAATGGTTTGATGTCTTTGAATATGTAAGACGTAATTGGGTTTTCCTGGTTTTCAACAGACATCTACTTCTTCTGCTGTATTTGTAGTTATTTTCTTAGGTCGTCAGGATTAGAAGTGACGTGTGGATAAACCAGTGAAACAGTCACAGCAAAGTGAAATGTTCGCGGCGGCCGGGTACCGGCTATTCCTGAAGCGGACAGCCGATGTCTTCCGCCACCTGCGCGACCGGGTCTCGGAGAAGCGGGACAGAAACCTGCGCCTGATCCGCAAGGGACGGGAGGTCCCGTACTCGCTCGAACAATTCCGCCACTTTGTCCGGGGACACTTTCCATCCGATCCCTACAACGCCTGGGAAACCAATTGCCGGTACTGCGGAGGCGTCGTTCACCTGAAATCGATCGTGTGGGATCACGAGATTCCATTGTCCCGCGGCGGTGTGCTGGCGCTGAGCAACCTGGCCGCCAGCTGCCGGGACTGTAACGCGATCAAGGGACGACTCGTGCCGGCAGAGTTTCGCGCGCTCATGGAAGGACTGAGGACGTTCCCGGAAGCCGCACGCAGCGACATTCTTGGACGGTTACGAGGGCAGCACAGGTTCATTCGGCCAATGCATAAATCCCAGACGGAGGCGAAAGGTGACACAAGCAGCAGCAGCAACGGAGTTTAAGGAACAACCAAAATTCTTTCCCGGTTCAAAGCGCAAGCTCACGCTCGACGGCTGGACACCGCTGATGAACGGCCAGGACGAGAAGCGCGTCCGGCTGGATTACGCGATGCCGCTCACGGGTGAAACGTTTGTCGGTATGCCGGCGTTCATCGGATCGGCGTTCGAATCGATGAACAAAGAGAACTCGGTTGAGAAGAAATCAAC
>JBOGLI010000292.1:0-4557 GCA_050746165.1 Terriglobales bacterium
GCATAAGCCTGAAGAGTTGTGTGCTCCTGTTGGTGATCGTGTCCACTGCGGCTCTTGCCGTCGGGCAGGACACGTCTACTGAGACGGTGGTCATCGACAGCCACGCCCCTGCGCATCCTTTTCCGCATTTCTGGGAGCAGATGTTCGGGTCCGGCCGTGCCGTTCTCGCCCTGCGCAATGATTACCAGCAGGATCTCCGCCAGGTCCGCGACATCACTGGCTTCCGCTACGTCCGCTTCCATGGCATCTTCGGCCACGACGTCGGCCTCTACACTAAGGACAAGCAGGGCCACGCGCACTACAACTTTTCTTACGTCGATAACATTTACGATTCCCTGCTGGCGAACCACGTCCGTCCGTTTGTTGAATTGAGTTTCATGCCGGAAGACATGGCGGCGCGCAATATGCCGCACCCGTTCTGGTATCACCCGAACGTTTCCCCGCCCGCGAACTGGGACGAATGGGGCGACCTGATCTCAACGTTCGCGCAACACCTGATCGATCGTTACGGGATCGATGAAGTCTCGCAGTGGTATTTCGAAGTGTGGAACGAGCCGAATATCGATTTCTGGGGCGGCGACCCGAAGCAGCCTACCTACTTCCAGCTCTACGACACCGCCGCGCGCGCGCTGAAGCAGGTCACTGCGCGTCTGCGGATCGGTGGACCGGCCACGGCGCAAGCGGCTTGGGCCGACGCATTCCTCAAGCACTGCAAGGATGAAAACGTCCCCGTGGATTTCGTTTCCACGCACGTGTACGGCAACGACACCGCGCCCAACGTCTTTGGCACGAACGAAGACATCCCACGCAACAAGATGGTCTGCGCCGCGGTCCATAAGGTGCATAACCAGATCGCCGCTTCCGCGTATCCGAAGATTCCGCTCATCTGGAGCGAGTTCAACGCCAGTTACAAGAATGAGCCCGATGTCACCGATGCGACCTACATGGGCCCGTGGCTGGCCGAGACCATCAGCCAGTGCGATGGTGCGGTCGATATCATGAGCTACTGGACGTTCTCCGACGTGTTCGAAGAGCAAGGCGTAGTGAAGACACCTTTCTATGGCGGGTTTGGACTGATCGCGGAGCGCGATATCCCGAAGGCGGCGTTTAACGACTTTGAACTGCTGCATCAGCTCGGTGATAAGCGGCTCGCCGTGCAGTCCGATTCCGTGATCGCCACCCGTCGCGACGACGGCTCGCTCGCGATCGCGCTTTGGAACTACGCAGCTCCTTCGGAAACCGCGCCGGTCAAGACCATCACGCTACGCTTCACCGGAGTCCCAGCGAATGCCTCGGCCACCATCTCGCGCGTCGATTCCGAGCACGGCGATCCTTTGGCTGCCTACGACGGCATGGGCAAGCCAGCATATCCGACGATGCAGCAGATTGAAGAGCTGCGCAAGGCCGCGCAAATGCCGGCGCCGCAAACCGAATCACTGAACCAGGGATCTATCACGTTGCAGATTCCTTCACAGGGTCTCGTGCTGCTGCAAGTGAAGTAACGAGCTAAGTTACGCTTCGGCGCGATAGATGTAGCGGTCGCCCTGCTTGCGTCCGAAGCTTTCCACGATGGCGAGGAAGGCTCGCGCCGCATGCGAGAGCGCGACGTTCTTGCGGTAAACGATGCGCAGCTTGCGCTCGAAGCGCAGCTCCGGGACCTCGATCCGGATCAGGTCGCCGCGCCTGACTTCCTCCTCGATGGTGATCGCCGGCAGCAGCGCCACTCCGTTCCCCGCGCTAACGAATCTCTTGATCGCCTCGATGGATGGAAGTTCCACATCCATGTTGAGCGGAACTTTGCGCTTGGCAAACGTCTCCAGGACCCGCGCCCGGTACGACGATGTAACGTTGTGCGCCACGAACATCTCTGCCCCAAGCTGGCGGATGCGCACCTGCTTGGCATGCGCCAGCGGATGATGCGGAGGAACCACGAAGGCGAGCGCGTCGAGGTAAACGGCGATCGACTTTAATTCCGGGTCGTCCGGCCGGAAGGTGATCACGCCCATTTCCGAATTCCGGTTCAGCACCTCGCTGGGGATGCGGCTGCCCATGGAACGCTGCACGCAGACGTGCACCATCGGGTGCAACCGGCGGAATTCATTCAGCAGCGGCAGCAGGTAAATACAGGTGAACTCATTAGCGGCAATAGCCAGCTTCCCGCGCTCGAGCTGGCGCAACGACTCGATTGCACTGAGCGCCTCGGTCCTCGTGTTGAGCAATTTCTCGGCGTAGTCGTAGAGGACACGCCCGGCGTCGGTCAGCGTGCCGTCGCGCGACGAACGGTCAAAGAGCGACTCGCCCACTTCTTCTTCGAGCCGGCGAATGGTTTGGCTGACGGCAGGCTGGGTCCGGAACAAGGTCTGCGCCGCGCGCGAGAAACTGCCTTCGCGCGCTACGGCGAGAAAGGTTTCCAGTTGAAAGAGGTCGAGCGCCACGCCTTCCTTATAGCATAACTATTTCTTATTAAGCTAGAACAATTATAAATTTGCCTTATGTGGTAGCGGGCGGGCAAGCTAGATGGTTCCACGCAGCGAAGGAGGCGATCATGTCCGGAGAGAGAATTACCATCTTCGACACAACCCTACGCGACGGCGAGCAGTCCCCCGGCTGCAGCATGAACCTGCCCGAGAAGGTCCGCATGGCGCGGCAATTGGAGCGGCTGGGCGTCGATATCATCGAAGCCGGTTTTCCCATCGCGTCCGAGGGCGATTTCGAGGCGGTTCGGGCGGTCGCGGCCGAGATCCGGACCCCGCGCATTGCTGCCTTGGCCCGCGCGCGGGTGGAAGACATCGATCGCGCATGGCAGGCCCTGGGCGGTGCGGCGCGTCCATTGCTTCACGTTTTCCTCGCCACCTCGGAAATCCACCTCGCGTACAAGCTGAAGCTGACGCACGAGCAGTGCCTGCGCCAGTCTGTAGAAGCCGTGCGACAGGCGAAGTCCTGCTGCGACGACGTCGAGTTCTCGGCCGAGGACGCAACCCGTACCGAGATGGAATTCCTTTTCGAAGTAATCGACGCCGTGGTTGAAGCGGGAGCGCGTACCGTCAACCTGCCGGACACGGTCGGCTACAACGTACCTTCAGAAATGGAGCGGATTTTCTCGGCGGTCGTCGAGCACGTGCGCGGGCGCGGTTCCGACGTCGTCATCTCAGCCCACTGCCACAACGATCTCGGACTGGCGGTGGCGAACTCGATCGCAGCCGTGCAGGCCGGCGCGCGCCAGGTGGAATGCACGATCAACGGCATCGGCGAGAGGGCGGGAAATGCGGCGCTGGAGGAGCTCGTCATGGCGCTAACCGTCCGGCGCGATTGCCTTCCCTACGATACGGCCGTGCGCACCGAGGAACTCTTCCCTTCCAGCCAGTTGCTGACCGAAGTGACGGGCGTGGCGGTGCAGCCGAACAAGGCGATCGTCGGCCGCAACGCGTTCGCTCACGAGGCCGGCATTCACCAGGACGGGATGCTGAAGAACCCGCTGACTTACGAGATCATGACGCCGCAATCGGTTGGAGTTCCGGCAACCAATCTCGTGCTGGGCAAGCACTCGGGGCGTCACGCGCTCGGGAAGCGTTGCCAGCAGCTTGGCCACGAGTTGTCGCGGCGCGACCTGGACGCGATCTACCGCAGGTTCGTCGCGCTGGCGGACCGCGTGAAGACGGTTGAGGACCGCCATCTGCGGCAGATGATTTCCGAAGAATTCCCGGCGACGGCCGACGTTGAGACGGCGAGGACGGCGAATGCCAACGACTAAGGCTCTGAAGATCGCTGTGCTGCCCGGCGACGGCGTCGGCCCGGAGGTTACCCGCGAGGCCGTACGCGTGCTGCGAGCAGCCGGTGAACATTTTGAAATTCGCATCGAGACGAGCGAGCACGCCATCGGCGGCACGGCCGTCGATCAATTTGGATCGCCATTCCCCGACGGCACGCGTGACGCTTGTACTCATGCGGATGCCGTCCTGCTCGGCGCCGTCGGTGGACCGAAGTACGACACGCTGCCCCGGGCGCAGCGTCCCGAAACCGGCCTGCTGCAGATGCGCACCGCCCTGGGCGGCTTCGCCAATCTCCGTCCCGTACGCGCCTATCCGCAACTGGAGTCCTGTTCGCCGTTGAAGAGCGAGGCGATCCGCGGCGCCGACGTGCTGTTCGTGCGTGAACTCCTGGGCGGCATCTACTTTGGCGCTCCGCGTGGCGTGAAGGACGGCGTCGCATTTAACACGATGACGTATGGCCGCCATGAGATCGAGCGCGTCGCGCACGTCGCGTTCCGGGCGGCAGAGGGCCGGCGAAAGAAAGTCACGTCGGTGGACAAGGCCAACGTGCTGGAATGCTCGCAACTGTGGCGCGAAGTCGTGAGGGAAATTGCGCAGCAATACCCCGACATTCAACTGGATCACGCGCTGGTCGATTCCTGTGCGATGAAACTGGTTACCTCGCCCGGCTCTTTCGACGTGGTGCTCACGGAGAACCTCTTCGGCTACATCCTCACCGACGAAGCAGCCGCCATATCCGGCTCGCTCTGCATGTTGCCCTCGGCGACGATCGGCGGTCGTGTAGGCC
>JBOGLI010000293.1:0-9073 GCA_050746165.1 Terriglobales bacterium
TTTTCGCCCAGCTTGAACCCTGGCGTCCCGGCATCGCGAGGGTGCTGATCGTTATGGCGATCTTCTGCACGCCGATGCTGTTCTCCGGTTGGCTGTGGCTCTCGCACGCGCGTGCCGTTGGTCCGACGGGTGCGCGTTTGCCCATGATGCCGTGATCGAGAAGCGTGGGACCGGCTGCATTCTGTCGGTTCCACTCCAATTCGTCGTTCTAAGATTGCGGGAGCATCAACGAAACCTGCCGCGCCAGTTCACCAGCCAGGGTGCCCGCGAAAGTGCCGGTCAGGTGGTTGTCATCGCGATAGACCAGTTGTCCATCCTTCACCACGGGGCAAGTGCCGCCGTGACAGAGATCGTCGGTGAAGTCGATGTATTTCACGCCGGATAGTCCGCTGACTGCCGCCTTGTCAGCCGCGAACATTTCCAGGTTGGTGGGATTGTTCGCGTTCAATTGGCAGGACTGCTCCGAATACCAGTGATGCGCGCGTGCACGAGCGACGCAAATCGGAATGTCGAGCCTGGAAAAGCGGACGTCGCGAATCAGCACGACAGGAATGTGCGCTGCAGAAAACATTTCCAGGGTATGGCGCGTTCCATCGCGCCAGGAGGCGTGCGTAATCCTGGGCTTGTCGCCCCGATCGCCGCCATCCAGATAAACGGCAGCGTTCGACATGACGACCACCGCCGGCCGCAAACGGATGATCTTCTGAATCGACCTCTCTCTCCACGCCGCGCAGTTGCGCGCCGCCACGAACGGAAGGTCGGGAACATCCACCGATGCTGATGGGCAGTGCGACTTAACGAATGTGACCAGGCGCCAATCGTGGCTTTTCGATGCCCCGTCCAGCGCGTCGAACCACTGGATGGAATGCGAATCGCCGAACAGGACGACCTTCGTCGTGGAGGCCGCGTCCCCGAAGACGCAGGTTTTCACGTCGGGAGAGCCTCCCTGGCTGACGCACTGAGAACGAGGCATATCGGCAATGTCGGTCATTGCCTTTGTAATCGAGGCCATTTCGGACGTCTGGTCCTGCGCGGTGCTCAGGCGCAGGCAGACTGTGCCGAGGAAGATCGTCATCGCCGTGACCGCGCCGGCCAGCGCAAAACAAGCCGCCGGCCTCTTCACGAGCGCGGGGTGGAATCGAATCGGATTCTCCACGAACCGGTACGACAGGGCTGCGATTCCCAGCGAGATAAGGGCCGCAACGAGCCTGCCTTTGATTCCGATCTGCGGAACAACGGCATTGGCAACCACCAGCGCCGGCCAGTGCCACAGGTACCAGGAATACGAAAGACGGCCCAGCCAGAGCAGGGGCTTGAATTCGGTGATTGCAGACACTCCGCGCCATGCCTGGCCGGTGCCTGCGATCAGGCATGCGACCGTGGCGACTACGGGAATCGCGGCGATCCAGCCGGGGAATCCGTCCCAGCCGGACAGGTAAACACACGACCAGGCCACTCCCGCCAGCCCCACGATCCCCAGTATCGAAAGCTGCCACCGTTTGAACAGGCCCGCCGGCAACATCGCCGCAAGACCGCCGACCGCAAATTCCCAGGCTCGCGTCGGAAGCCCGTAAAAACTGAAATTGACGTGGTGCTCTGTCAAGCGCACGCACGCCGCGAACGATAGCAGAGCCATCGCGCCCAACACGGCGGCCAGCGACTTTCGCGAGCGCCCATATTTCAGCCCTAGGAAGATCAGCAGCGGCCAGAAAAGGTAGAACTGCTCTTCGACCGCAAGCGACCACATGTGCAGCAACGGGTTTAATGCCACGTCGGCGCCGAAGTAGTCGGACGCCTGCCTGGCGAAAAACATGTTGCTCAGGTACACCGCCGTTTCCCGCGCGGCATGGCCGACATCCGCCAACTCTTGTGGCGCGAGAACAAAAATGCCGATGACAATCGTGCCGCACGTCGCCAGCGCCGCCGCGGGAAGAAGCCGGCGAATGCGGCGGGAATAAAACCGACCGAGGCTGATGTGCGACGTCTTTTCGAATTCGTTTACCAGCAGCCCGGTGATCAAGTACCCGGAGAGCACGAAAAACAGGTCAACGCCGGTAAATCCGCCGGTGAATCCGCGCAGCATGCAGTGGAACGCGACCACCATCGTGACTGCAATTCCGCGAAGTCCTTCAATGTCCCGACGGTATCCGGTCTTGACCGGCGGTTCCAAAGCGCGCGCTGTACCCTGACTACTCATGAACTTGGTGTTCCCACGAAGGTGGACGGCCTACCCGAAACCGGGAAGAGTTCGATCGAAGCGTGACATGATTCTGCCAGAAAACTTTAAACCGTGCGTAACGAATGTATTAGCGGCTGGAATCTGCACAAAGTGTGGTTCAATTCGGCGCATTTCTGCCCGAGAACGTGCAAACTATTGCGCATTGATTACGGTTTTCAGGCGACGATAGACGCACACGCCGCGTCGGCCATGCCGCGCTTACAATGGTCGGCTGCACCTCGGGAGGTTTCCGTGAGCGCGCTGGTCCTCAATATCAATGGCGCCGAGCGGCAGGTCGATGCTCCGCCGGACGAATTCCTTCTCTATGTTCTGCGCGACCGGTTGCAAATGACCGGCACAAAATACGGCTGTGGCGAGGGCCAGTGCGGCGCCTGCACGGTGCTGCTCGACGGCCGCCCGGTCCGCTCCTGCCGCACGCCGGTGTCGCAGGCCGCCGGCAAGAAAATCACCACCATCGAAGGCCTGGAGCAGAACGGGCAGCTCCATCCCGTGCAGCAGGCGTTTGTCGATCACGATGCATTTCAGTGCGCTTACTGCACTTCGGGAATGATCATGTCGTCGATCGCGCTGCTGAACACGAATCCAAATCCATCGCAGGACGATATTGTTCGGGCGATGAACGGGAACGTCTGCCGCTGCGGGACGCATCCGCGGATCATTGCGGCCATCCAACAAGCGGCCCGTGCCGGAAGGAGGAGCTAGCCATGAAGGAACGCGACGAGCTTCTTCTGGAACTGGAACAGCACGAGGTGAGCGGGGTCCTGCACTGGTTCTCGCTCGACCGCCGCGACTTTCTCAAGGTATTCGGCGGAGGATTGCTGGTGTGCGCCGCGGCCCCGAAGTCGATCGCGCAGGAATCGGGTCGCGGCGGATTCGGACAGCATGAGCTGCCAAAGGACGTCGCGTCCTGGCTGCACATCGGTCCCGACGGTGCGGTCACCGCCATGACTGGCAAAGTCGAGATGGGCCAGAACATTCGCACCTCGCTGGCCCAGGCGATCTCCGAAGAACTGCGCGTGCCCGTGGCGCAGGTCTCGATGATCATGGGCGACACCGACCTGACGCCCTGGGACGCAGGCACCTTCGGAAGCCGCACTACGCCGACCATGGCGCCCGTACTGCGTAACGTCGCTGCCACTGCGCGCGAGTTGCTCATCGACACGGCGGCGAAGCGCTGGAGCGCCGATCGGTCCAAACTGGTCGCCCGCGACGGCCGCGTTGTTGATCCTGAATCCAACCGTTCGCTTTCCTACGGTGAACTGACGCAAGGCGAGAAGCTGACCGCCACCATCGCAGGCGATCCGTCTGAAACTCCCGCGACCGAATGGAAGATCGAGGGGAAGCCGCTGCCCAAGGTCAATGGACGCGACGTCGTCACCGGCAAACATCAGTACCCGTCGGACATCGTGCGGCCCGGCATGATGCACGGCAAAGTCCTGCGCCCCGCCGGGTTCGTCGCGCAATTGGTGTCGGTGGATACGAAGGCCGCGGAAGAGATGCCGGGCGTGAAGGTCGTTCGTGACGGTGATTTCATCGGCGTCGTCGCGCCCGATCTCTACACGGCCGACAAGGCGCTGAAGGCGATCAAGGCGGAATGGAAGGTTGCGCCGGGACCGTCAAACGCAAACTTGTTCGAATACCTGAAGGCGAACGTGGAAGAGGGCCGCGGGCGCGAGACGCGTCCGGTGCAGCAGGCCGGCCGCGATACCGGCGATTTCGAGAAGGCGCTTGCCGCCGCGCCGATTCGCCTCGATCACACCTATACCGTGCAGTACATCGCGCACACGCCGCTGGAACCGCGCGCCGCCGTTGCCGAATGGAATGGCGAAAAGGTCACGGTCTGGACCGGAACGCAACGTCCATTCGCGGTTCGAGATGAATTGGTACAAGCGTTTCGACTCTCACCCGCGCAAGCGCGCGTCATCATGCCTGACACGGGCTCCGGCTACGGCGGCAAGCACACCGGCGACGCGGCAGTCGAAGCAGCGCGCCTCGCCAAAGGCGCAGGCGTTCCCGTGAAGCTGGTCTGGACTCGCGAGGAAGAGTTCACCTGGGCGTATTTCCGGCCGGCGGGCGTGATCGATGTACGCAGCGGCGTGCAGAAGGACGGCACGATCGTTGCCTGGAGCTTCCACAACTACAATTCCGGCCCCGCCGGAATCGAGCCGCAGTACGAAATTGCGAACAAGGACGTGCAATTCCATCCGGTGAAGTCGCCGCTGCGCCAGGGGTCGTATCGAGCGCTCGCGGCCACAGCTAACAATTTTGCGCGCGAGTCGCACATCGACGAGTTGGCGAATGCCGCCGGCATCGACCCGCTCGCCTTCCGCCTGAAGAACCTGAAGAACGAGCGCGTGCGCGCCGTCCTGCAAGCGGCGGCGGAGAAATTCCAGTGGGGCTCGCACAAGAGCACCGGCGATGTCGGCGTCGGAATGGCGTGCGGCACCGAGAAGGGCGGCTACTACGCGGCGTGCGTCGAGGTGGAGACGAACCCGGCAGTGCGCATCCGTCGCGTGGTCGAAGCGTTCGAGTGCGGCGCGGTGGTCAACCCGAATGGGCTGCGCAATCAGACTGAAGGCGCGATCATTATGGGGATAGGCGGCGCGCTGTTCGAAGCCATGCAATTCGCAGACAACAAGATCCTGAACCCGCACCTGAACGATTACCCGGTGCCGCGCTTCCGCGACGTGCCGCAGATCGAAGTCGTCCTGGTGGACCGAAAAGATCTTCCATCGGCCGGCGCGGGCGAGGCGCCAATTTGCGCCCTGGCGCCGGCGATCGCGAACGCGATCTTCGCCGCGACCGGATCGCGCATCCGACATATGCCGATGGCGCCCGACGGGAGCGTGAAGGATTGAGGGATTCCGCAATTCGGTGATACCATGCGCGGCACCATGCAGGGGGACACAATGAAACGCGAACCGATCGAGTACCTGCTCAAGAGCAAGTCCATGCAGTCGGTCCTTTCCATCAGCCCTGACGATTCCGTGTACCAGGCCGTAGCCAGGATGGCGGAGTACGGAATCGGCGCGCTGCTGGTGATGGAGCGCGACGTTCTTGTAGGCATCTTGAGCGAGCGCGATTACGCCCGCAAGGTCGTCCTGAAAGGGCGGTCCTCGATGGAAACCGCCGTGCGCGAGATTATGACCTCGCCGGTGGTTACGGTATCGCCGGCCGAAACGGTCGAAGCGTGCATGGCGCTGATGACCGAGCGCAAGTTCCGCCACCTTCCGGTGGTGGACGGCCATCAGGTGGTCGGCATCGTCTCCATCGGTGACCTGGTCAAGTGGATCATCACCGGCCAGGAACGAACCATCCATCAACTCGAGAACTACATTTCGGGAACCTACCCGGGGTAGTGCTGAGCTGCGAACTACGGATTTTCTTTACGCGATCTTCTTTGGGAGCAGACTGGAGATCGCATCCTTCACGCGCTCTCCCCAATCCGCCGTCACCGACCATGGACTTGGTTGCCGGATGACGTGCAGCTTGCCCTCGAGCGATTTCATCTTGTAGCTGGTCTCGCCGTCGTCATTGCGCCCCATCAGGCCGGAAGGTCGTCGCGTTGCGCGAATTCCGCGACGGGACTGCCGGTCGATGGTTCCATCCTTTCCTCGAACTGTGGTTGGCGTTTGCGTGCGGCGAGCGCGCGGACCACGGCATAAATTCCGAGCCCAATCGCGCCCAGCACCACGGCCGCCTCAATCTTCGACTTGCGCACTGCTGACTTGTGCTCGCGCACCAGCTCGGCTTCCGGGTAGAGCCCGTCCGGCCCACCCGGACCTTTCTGGATCGCCATCTGGATGACCTCGGCGGTGTGCAGCGCCTCGCGGTCTGTCATCTCCAAAATCTGTTCGCGGCAACTGAAGCCGTCGGCGATCATCACTTCGGCGCGTCCCGAATGACGCACAGCAGGAATCAGCGCGTGCTCGCCGATCTTGGTGGAAACTTCGTACTTGTCGGCTTCGAATCCAAACGATCCCGCCATTCCGCAGCAGCCGTCGCTTAGCACGCGGACGCCGAGTTCCATTTCTTCGAGCAGCTTCTGCTCGTGTTCGGCGCCGTGGATGATTGCCTTGTGATGGCAATGGCCGTGCATGACGGCGCCGCGGTGCAGCTTCGGCGGTTGGTAATCCGTCTTCTGCTTCAGGAATTCGCTCAGCAGATACGTGTTCTGCATGATCTTGTGCGTCTCGGTCCGCTCTGGGAAGAGGCCGTGGATCTCGTCGCGCAGAACGGACCAGCAACTCGGTTCCAGCACGATGATCGGCATGCCCGCATCGATATACGGCACGAGCACCTTGTAGATGTTCTCGAGGTAGCTCTTCGCCATGTCGAGAAAGCCGTAGTCGTAAAGCGGACGGCCGCAACAGACATGCTGCGTCGGCACCTCAACTTCGAATCCCGCGTTTTCGAGTACCTCAACGGCCGCGCGCGCGGTGCGGGGGAAGAAGAAGTTGTTGAAGGTGTCGGGGAAGAGCACGACGCGCTGCTTGGCGTTCTTGCGCGTGCCGTTGCCGTTCTTGCGGTTCTTGGCAAACCAGCTCTTGAAGTTTTCCGGCGCGAACTCCGGAATGGACCGGTGCTGCGATGCGCCGGCGAGAAATTTCGCGATATTGCGAAGTCCGGGCGTGGAGGTCGCCAGGTTGACGAACCCCGGAATGTGCGTCGCGATGCGGGCCCATTTGTCGATCCAGCCAAAGGCATACGCGTAACGCGGACGGATCCGTCCCTCCCAATAGTGCGCGAGGAATTCTGCCTTGTAAGTCGCGATGTCCACGTTCACCGGACAATCACCCTTGCATCCCTTGCACGACAGACAAAGGTCGAGGGCTTCCTTCACGTTTTCGTCGCGCCAGCCCTTGTCGATCACGTCGCCCTGCAACATCTCCCACAGCAGGTGGGCGCGGCCGCGCGTCGTGTCTTTTTCTTCGTGCGTCACCATGAAGCTGGGACACATGGTCTGGTTCTCGGGATTGTCCGACGACTCACGGCGGCACTTGCCGACTCCGACGCAGCGCAGCGTGGCACGGGAAAAATCGCCGTCGTCTTCTGGATACTTGAAGTGTGTTTTTGGCCGCCACGGCTTGTAATTGGCGCCCAGCCGCAAGTCGGCGTCGAAGGGACGGGCGTCGATGATCTTGCCTGGGTTCATCTGCCAGTCGGGATCGAAGATCGTCTTGTAGTCGCGGAAGGCCTGCATGATCTCTTTACCGAACATGATCGGCAGGAGTTCGCCGCGGGCCTGGCCGTCGCCGTGTTCGCCGGAGAGCGAGCCGTTGTATTCATCGACCACGAGGTGCGCGGCGTCTTCCAGGAACGAGCGGAAATTCTTGATGCCCTTCTTGCTGACTAGGTCGAAGGTGATACGGCAATGGATGCAGCCCTGGCCGAAGTGCCCGTACAGCGCGGCTTCCAGGCCATGTTTCTCCATGGTCTTGCAGAGATCGCGGAGGTAGTCGCCGACATCGTTTGGGTGTACGGCTGAGTCCTCCCAGCCCGGCCACGCTGCCGGTTCGCCGGGAACGAAGGCCGTCGCGCCCAGCCCCGATTCGCGCACTTCCCACACCGCCTTCTCGTGAGCCGGGTCGTCGTAGAGCCGCATGCTGGGCGGGTTCCACTTGCGTTTGAGCTTGTCCATCAACTCGCGTGCTCTGTCTTCGGCGTCCTGCTGGGTGTCGCCGCCGAACTGCACCATGGCCCATCCCTTACCTTCGGGAAGGGCGTTGAGATACTTCACGTGCATACCCTTACGCTTCATGTTCTCGATCAGCTTGTGATCGAGACCTTCGAAGCCGATGGGTTTGTATTCCAAAATTTCGGGAACGTGATCCCCGGCCTGGTAGACGTCTGGATATCCGAGCACCAGCAGAGAGTGGTACGGCGGATTGTGCACCAGATTGAGCCGCGCTTCGAGAACCGTGACCAGCGTGCCCTCGGAGCCGACCAGCGCCCGGGCGAGATTGATCTTGCCGTCTTCGTTGGGAATCAACTGGTCGAGGTTGTAACCGGAGATGCGCCGCGGGATATTGGGAAACTCGGCGCGTATTTGCGATTCGTAGCGCATGCGCAGTCGCTTGAGTTGCGCGAGGATCTCGCCGACGCGGCCGCCCTTCTCGATGCCCTCGTTCCACTCCTGTTCCGTCATCCAGCCAGCTTTGAATCGGGTGCCGTCGTAAAGAAGCACGTCAATTTCATCGACGTTGTTGGAAACCGCGCCCGCCATCTGGGCGTGTACGCCGCAGGAGTTGTTGCCGATCATGCCGCCCAGCGTGCAGTGATTGTGCGTGGCCGGATCGGGACCGAACGTCACGCCGCTCTCCGAAGCCTTATTGCGCAGGTTGTCGAGGATGCAGCCCGGCTGCACGCGCGCCAGCCTCAGCCGCGGGTCGATGTCGATAATCTTGTTGAGAAACTTGCTCCAGTCGATGACGATGGCAGTGTTGCAGCACTGTCCGCCGAGGCTGGTGCCGCCGCCGCGCGAAAGGATGGGTGCGCCGAACTCTCGGGAAATACGCACGGTTTGGACTACGTCTTCGACGCTTTTCGGGATCACCGCGCCGATTGGGACATGCCGGTAGTTCGAGGCGTCGACGGCATAGACTCCCAGCGTCCCCCGGTCGAAACGGACTTCGCCCTCGATGTGCCGCTGCAGTTCGTCCTCGAGACCGCGCACGTCAATCTTGTCCACAGGAACGGGGCGGCTGCGACGCTTCGCGGCCGAGGACGGCAACTCCAGCCGAACCAGACTCATTGTCTTCTCCCTGCCCGCTCTGCATGACGGGCGGCGGAGTAATCGGTAATCGGAAATCAGGATGAAGGCCGGATGAGTGG
>JBOGLI010000294.1:0-1984 GCA_050746165.1 Terriglobales bacterium
CGATCCGGTTGATGAAACTCGGCGCGACGAAAGAGATGATTGCAGAGGTGCGAGAGCGCGTACAGGCGCGGATCGCAGCGACTGAAAATCAAAGTTCACGTTCACGCTCGCACGGCGCAGTGATTCAATTCCCTTCGGAGCGAGCGTGATTCGCTGTCCCTCATCTGTCCCCTGTAGGTGGCCGAATATGACAGAAAAGGGCAATTTCGGGCGAGTGAGGGACGCGCAAACACCTGAAAACACGAAGGGCCGAGAGCTTAGACGGGATTAGCAAACCGCCGCCTTCAGCCACTCGGCCACCTCTCCGCGAGGTGTTAACAGGCGGACTTCGTTGAGTTTACCACGTGCCCTTCAGTTCTCGTGCGACCGCTATCCCATTGGCCATTACGTTGTGGGGATCAACCGTCCCGTGGCCCAGTTAGTGACTCGACTATTTTAAGCAGCGGTGCCGGATGCATCGGTTTTCCAAGAAGTTCGAGAACCACCACGGCAAATTCCAAAACATGGCGATTCAGTTCGATGCCTGCTGCCACAACTGTTCGCGTTCTCTGCAGCCCCATGCTATTGAGAAACTTACGAGATGAGCGCGAGATCACTTTGCGTCAAGCTCTTAGTCGCCGCGTGGCGCTCCTCGCGACCACGCCATCGGTCTATGCTCAGAATGGGCCTGGAGGCCGCGCCGACGGCTACGCGGTGAGGTACTTAACGAATACAACTTCATTTCGCTGTTCGTTGTAGAGCAATTCGTCGGCGAATGCCTTCACGATCATGAGGCCCAAGCCGCCGGGACGAATACCTTTTTGCTCGCGGACGGCCATGTGAGCCATGGGGTCGCCGTCCGGCTGGCCAATGGCGGCATGCTGCAGGTCTTCGAGATCGAAACCCGGGCCGGGATCGGCGATGCGGTAAAGAAGCATTCGCTGGGTGCGCAGACATGCAACGCGCACTCGTCGTGACGGATCCAATCCTCCGCCCCATTCGACTGCATTCATCAGCAGCTCCCGGAATGCCTGCGCGACGGTGTCTCGGACCTCTTCCGGAAGTTCCAGCTTGAACTGTTGCATGAAGTTGTCGATGCGGCTGGCGGCGGCGCGCGTACAGGGAAGAGAAAGTTCAAACCAATCCGGCCGAGCCGACACGACTTCGATATCTGGTTGGTCCGTCGCCGACAAACAATCGTCCACGGCGTCTCGCAATTGTTCCGGCGTGAACGGCTTCCGCAAATAGCCGCACGCCCGGCCACGGACGGCTTCGATGAGGGTGTCCGGAGTATCGTCCGCGGTAATCATGAGAAAGCGTGTAGCGGGCGATTTGGCGGCGAATGCCTTCAAAACGTCGAGGCCGCTCATGTCGGGTAGTCCGACATCCTGCAAAACGACGTCGAACGAGTGTGTTTGCAGGTTACGAATCGCCTCGCCGCCCGACTCGCAGGTGGTGATTTCCGCTTCGTCGGTCTTCAACAGACGGACGAGCAATCCGCGCATCCCTGGGTCGTCGTCGACCACGAGGAACATCTTCTTCACGGTTGCAGGTGCTGGCATTCAATTCCTCCGCTTAGCCTTGGCTTAACATCGCCGTTCAGTGCGCGAACAGTAGCCAATTCGGTATCGCTGCGTACATCAGGCTGAACAGCTAGTCGTGGTCAATGCGTTTACATACAAAAAGCCTTGCAGGGCCCTCGTTACTGGCCGTCGAGCATCTCGCGCACTTTCGTACTCAGGCTAATCGGAGTGAACGGCTTGGGGAGAAAAGCCAAGCCTTCATCCAGAACGCCGTGGTCGACGATGGCATTCGTGGTGTATCCGGACATGTAGAGCACGCGGACGCCCGGTCGCATTTGTGTGACGCGGCGGGCGACTTCACGCCCGCTCATGCCCGGCATAACGACGTCGGTCAGCAGCAAGTCAATACGATTGTTTTCGCGACAAATGGATTCGGCGTCTTCAGGCTTGTCGGGAGCAATCACGGCATATCCGCGATCCAC
>JBOGLI010000295.1:0-1948 GCA_050746165.1 Terriglobales bacterium
CAGATCTGAAGTAAAGTAGCTATCACTCCACCACTTAAGGGCAGGTATCGCTTTCCATGAGAAATATCTACGACGTTATCCGCGAGAAAGAGGCTGAAATCGAGCAGCTCCAGAAGCAGGTTGAAGCCTTGCGCCTCGCCGCCCGTATCCTTTCCGAAGAAAGCAAGCCGGAACCCGTTCGCGAGCCTCTCCAGCCTGTCCGTCCCGCCGTCCGCTCCGTTGTTCCGCCGCCGGCGGCGAATGACACCGAGATCGTCATCGGCGCTCCGCTGCGTCAATTCCCGTAATCGGTTGTAGTAACGGAACGCTCACGGTGCCATTTTGAATTCCAGCGCTAATTCGATCGACAACCGCCGCGGTCTGCGCAAAAGCGCGATTCAGGAGCAGATCTGCGTCGTGGAACTCGCCGGCGATCGCAGTGCCATGCTTCTCGACGTCAGCGAGCTCGGCATCGGTGTGCAATCGGTCGAGGGGTCGCTGCCCCAATCGAAGACCCCGGTCCGCTTTGTACTCCCAGGCGGATCGGCCATGATCAGCGGCGAGGGCCAGGTGGCCTGGTCCGACCAAACCGGCTGCATGGGCATTCGTTTCACCCGCCTCGCCCCCGAGATGAAGGAAGAGATCCGTAAGTGGATCAACACCGAGTCCAACCCTCTATTCGAGAATCCCGCCGAGGAAGAGTCTGCTGTCGAGTTCGACGC
This sequence comes from Terriglobales bacterium, assembly GCA_050746165.1. Taxonomy (GTDB): domain Bacteria; phylum Acidobacteriota; class Terriglobia; order Terriglobales; family Acidobacteriaceae; genus DAISJI01. The sequence goes on from JBOGLI010000295.1 coordinate 702, forward strand.
GCGTGATCGAGTCGCTCAACTCGAGGCCCGCATCATGGTCTCCGGCTGGGCGCAGGTTCAGGCCCTGAACTTCCTCGTAGACCAGGTTGCCGCGATGACTCAGGCCAGCGGCGTCGCCATCGCCGTCGAAGACGGCAACGGGATCGTCTGCAAGGCTTCTTCGGGAACTGCTCCCCAGGTCGGCGTGCGCGTCAACTCCCGCTCCGGACTATCCTGGGAGTGCGTTCGTACCGGGGAACTTGTTCACTGCGTCGATACCGAAACTGATCCGCGCGTGGATCGCATGGTCTGCCGCCAGCTCAACATGCGTGCCGCCATGCTGGTTCCCGTCAAGCGGGACGGCCGAATTACCGGTCTTGTGGAAGTTTTCTCATCGCGCGCGCACGCCTTCAATCCAAACACGGTCATCCTGCTCAAGAGCGTTGCCGATGCTGTCGCGAGTCTCGATGACCACCTCGCGCCCGCCGTGGAGCCTCTGGTGCCGCCGCCTTTGCTGGAGCCCGCGAAACCGGCGCCCGTTCCGGACGCGAAAGCGTCATCGCTTCCATCGCTCGTGACTCCGGCAGCCGCTGCTGCAGCCGCAATGGCCAAACCAGCGACGGTGCCCGTTCCTATTCCCGCACCCGTCCCTGTTCCCGCGCCGGTTGCGAAACCGGCGGTGGTTGCCGATACCAAGCCACCCGTCGCCAGGCCTGCTCCGTTGCAGTTTCCCAACCCGGTTCGCGAGACTGCGCCGCCGGAACCCGCCAAGCCGCCTGTGGTTGCAAAGCCCGCCGTTGCGACTCCGCCTCCTGCGCCGCGCCCCGTTCCACCCGTGAGCGTTTCCATGGCGGCGGCGGCTACGCCAACGACGGCAGCGGCCGCCGCGCCAGCGCTTGCGCCGCAAAAGCCGGTTGAAAAACCTCGTGAAGCGGCCGTTGAGAAAGCTCCGGCGCTTCCTGCTAAAAAGCCCCGGGAAGCGGTCGTTCCGACACCTCGTGAGACGACCAAACCGGCCCCAGTTGCCGGTACTCCCGCGCCGCGGCCCGCGCCCAAGCCGGCACCGGTCGAGGAAAAGCTGCCGGCACCGGAGATGTTCCGCGAAACCGAATCTTCCGCTGGTTCGGGCCTCGCCCTCAAGATCGGAATCGGTATCGCTGGCGCTGCTCTGTGCGCGGGCCTCACTTTTGGTGGTTTGTACTGGGCGCACTCCGGCGAGAATGCCGCCAACACTGCGCAAAAAACTCCCGCATCCACCACCACCACAC
>JBOGLI010000296.1:0-3554 GCA_050746165.1 Terriglobales bacterium
GGTGGGCGGGGTGGGCGTGATGAACATCATGCTGATGTCGGTGACGGAGCGAACGCGCGAGATTGGCGTGCGCAAGGCGATGGGCGCGAAGCGGCGCGACATTATCCGGCAGTTCCTGACCGAAGCCGTTGCGCTCACCGGGGCGGGAGGAGCGCTGGGCGTGTTGTTCGGCGTCGGGATCAGCGCGATTATCAACCTCACTCTGCCGAAACTACCTTCCAGCGTGCCGCCGTGGGCGATTTTCCTGGGAGTGGGGACGTCGATGTCGATCGGGCTGTTTTTCGGGATCTATCCGGCGTGGAAGGCGGCGAAGCTGGACCCGGTGGATGCGCTGAGGTACGAGTGAGCTAATTGCGGAATTGCCGAATTGCCGACTTGCCGAATTGAAAAATCGCCAGCCGCAGGCATTCCGGTAAGCCGAAAAGCAGATTCCTCACGGGCTGAAGCCCGTTCGGAATGACAAATGACTAATCTCCGCGTTTAGCCCGATTCCGCAATTCCCCGATTCTCAATTCCGCAATTCCCCGATTCCGCAATTCCGCAATGGTTTCTCCATTCCGCAATTCTGCAATTCGATAGGTACCTTGGTAACCTGCAAGTCCGGTCTGGGGCTGCGTTCTTCTCGTGCAAGACAGAGGAACGCACATGAAACGTCATCTCGCAATTGCCATTGCGGTGCTTACAGGCGCCGCCGCTCTCACCGCCGCCATTCCTGCCCAAGATGCGCAGCCCGGGACCGACGATCCGGCAATCACGATCTACAACCAGAACTTCGCCGTGGTACGGCAGTCGCTCGCCATGGACCTGAAGCCGGGAGTGAACGACATCCGCTTCAGCGACACGACTGCGTCACTGGAGCCGGACTCGGTGGTGCTGCGCGATCCGGCGGAGCGCCGGCAGATCCAGATCTACGAACAGAACTTTCGCAACGATCCGGTATCGCAGGAGCTGCTGCTGGCAATGTTCGAGGGAAAGACGATCCAATTTCGCGTGGACAAGGACCGCACCATCGAGGGAAAGATCATTCGCAGCGGATATGTGCCGCGAAGCTACGATCCCGGGAATCCGTACCAGCAGTACCAGCCTTCGGCGCAGCCGATCATCGAAGTGGATGGGCACCTGCAATTCGGATTGCCCGGTCAGCCGCTCTTCCCTTCTCTCGGCAACGATTCGATTCTGAAGCCGACGCTGCACTGGCAGATGGCGTCGGATAAACCGGGGCCGCTGAACGCGGAGCTGTCGTACGTTTCGGGCGGGATGCGCTGGCAGGCCGACTACAACGTCGTGGCTCCGGAAGACGGGCAGGAGCTGGATTTCATCGGGTGGATCACGATGAACAACGACAGCGGCAAGACCTTCGATCACGCGCACGTGCGGCTGATGGCCGGCGACGTGAACAAGATCATGCCGAGCATGGTAGCGATGAACGCGCCGGCCCGGGCGATGAAGGCAGCGGACGAGGCGATGCGCCCGGCGGTGAGTGAGCGCTCGTTCGACGAGTACCACCTGTACACGCTGGAGCGTCCGGTGACGCTGCGCGACCACGAGATGAAGCAGGTGGAGTTCGTGCGCGCGACCGGCGTGAGGTCACAGAAGCTGTACGTTTACGACGGCGCGAATATTCCGTGGCAACGGTACTCGGGATGGTCGTTCGAGAATATCCGCAACGATCCGAGTTATGGAACCGAGTCGAACTCGAAGGTATGGGTGATGCAGGAGTTCAAGAACTCGGCGGCAAATCACCTGGGGATCGCGCTGCCTCGCGGGCGGATGCGCTTCTACCGGCGCGACGAAGAAGGCCGGCTGCAATTCACGGGCGAGAACATGATCGACCACACGCCGAACGATGAAACAATCCGGCTGTACACCGGCAATGCCTTCGACGTAGTGGGGGAACGCAAGCGGACGAATTACCACGTGGACAGCGGGCATAACTGGGCTGACGAATCGTTCGAGATCCACCTGCGTAACCACAAGAAGACGGCGGTGACGGTGCGCGCGGTGGAGCACCTCTACCGCTGGACGAATTGGGAAATTACCAGCCACTCGCATCCGTATCACAAGATGGATTCGAACCAGATCGAGTTTCCGGTGACGATCCAGCCAGATGGCGAGGCGGTGGTGACGTATACGGTGCATTACTCGTGGTGACGGAAGTGGTCAGTGGTAAGCGGTCAGTGATCAGCAAAGCCGGGTTCGAGAGTCGCCCATCTGGTTACTGACCACTGATTACTGATCACTTGTCTTAAACTGAAGTCAATGTTCGCCCGGAAGATTACCGTCGAATACGAGCACGAGGGGTCGCGGCAGGCGGCGCCGATGAAATGGCTCGACAACTTCGCCATGCGCAACTTCACCAACGATCCGATCTTTGATGACACGTTGCCGGTGGGAGATGGGGTGATGGAGATCGGGGCGCGGGTGCCGATCGAGCGGCTGAAGGAATCGATGGAAGACTGGTTTCGGCGGAAAGGGTATCTGAAGGATGCGGATGCGCTGATCGTCTTCGATCAGCAGGCACACCGCTAACAACGAAGCTCAGCGCAGAGGGCGCAGAGAAACACAAAGGTCTCTCGACTCGTACTAGCGTACTCGCTCGGGATGACAAACCTGAAAATTTGCGTGGCAGGCGAGACGCCTGCGTTACTCGTTACTGCTGGCGGACCCAGAACCAGCCGAATAGGGCTTCGGCACGCTCGATGAGGCCGCGGTGCTGCCACTCGCGCAAAGTGACGGGGCGCGCTTGCGTCAAGTCTCGCTCGTACTGCGCCGTGAGGTTGCCGGCGAGGCCGCGATCGAGAGCGGCGACGTTGACTTCGTCGTTCAAGCCGAATGAGCGCGTATCCATATTGGTGGAGCCGACGACGGACCAGGCGCCGTCGATGACCATGATTTTTTCGTGGATCATTCCGGGCTGATATTCGTAGATCTGCGCGCCCGTCTTGAGCAGTTCACCGTAGCTCTTGCGGCTGGACGCGCGAACCATCTTGTGATCGGTTTTTTCGCCGACAGTCAGAATGCGGACGCGGACGCCGCGGTCTTTGGCGGCTTTGACGAGTTCTTCGCGCAAGCCAGCGTCGGGAAGGAAGTACGGATTGGCGATGTCGATGGACTTCTGTGCCGTCGCGATCAGGGTTTGAAAAAGAATACGGGCATTGGTGGAACCGCCAACCGAGGGGCTGCTGCCGACGACCATGGCACGCTCGCCCTGGGCGTTGTCGGCGGGCGGGAAGTAGTCAGGGCCGTCGATGATCTGGCCGGAGGACTCAATCCAGTTTTCGACAAAAACGGACTGGAGTGCGTTCACGGCATCGCCCTCGACGCGAAACATGTCGTCGCGCCAGCGCTTGTCGTTCTTTTCGTCTTTGTACCAGTAATCGGCATAGCCGGCACCGCCGACGAAGGCAACCTTGCCATCGACGACCAGCAACTCGCGATGGGTGCGGTTATTGAAGCGGAACCAGTTGTCCCAGCGCAGGCGGTGAAAGCGATGGAGGTGGCCGCCGGCATCGAGCAGCGGCTTAAAAATGCCATTGCCGGTGCCGCTGCTGCCC
>JBOGLI010000297.1:0-6397 GCA_050746165.1 Terriglobales bacterium
ATGCCGGCGGCATCATGGTGCTGTTCCTGTTCGTGATCATGCTCGTGAATATCGAGAAGTCTCAGAAAGAAGACCAGTTCAACAAGCAATGGCTGGTGGGACTGGCTGCGGCGATTGCCCTCGGAGCCTTGTTCGTGTTCGTCTACGTCAAGGGCAGGGGACTGTTTCCTGACCGGGCAATCCAGATGCCGGAGCAGTCCAATACCCAGCAGGTTGCCGTCCTGCTTTACGGCAATTACATGTTCACCTTCGAAATTGCCTCTCTGCTATTGCTGGTGGCGATCATCGGAGCGGTAGTCATGGCGAAGAAGAGAATTTGAAAGACGCTTCAGGCTCCTGGCTCGTGGCCTGACGCACAAAGGAGCTGCTAGAAGCTAGTAGCCCGAAGCTAGGCTGAATATGGCTCCCATATCTACACTGCACTATCTGGTTGTCGCCGCCGCCCTCTTCGTTCTGGGCGTAATCGGCGTGTTGACTCGTCGCAACGTGGTTATTGTGCTCATGTCGATTGAGTTAATTCTGAACGCGGTCAATCTTAATCTGGTGGCGTTCTCGAGGATTTGGGGCCTGCACGGGCAGGTCTTCGCGATTTTTGTGATCACCGACGCGGCAGCGGAGGCAGCAGTAGGGCTGGGAATTCTGATCGCCTTCTTCCGCAATAAAGAGACGGTGAATGTGGACGAAATCGATTTGCTGAAATGGTAAGGCAGCTTCTGGCTTCTAGCTTCCAGCTAGGAGCTAAAAGCTAGGAGCTAGCAGCTAAAATGTTTTTCCTAAACCACATTTGGCTCGTCCCGCTCTTTCCCGCCTTCGGCGCGGCCATCATGTTTTTTTTCGGCCGCAAGCTGCAGAAGGCGACGGTTAACGCCGTCTGCGTCGGCGCGGTGGTGGTGGCATTTCTATTTTCCTGCGGGGCGGTGTGGCAGTACACAGGCTACTCCCACGACAATCCGGGCAAGCCATTCGAGAAAATCGTTTACACCTGGCTAGGGACCGATACCGGGAACTTTAACTACGCTAAGCGCGACGGCACTCTGGCGCCATTTCAGGCCGATGCCGGATTTTTACTCGATCCTCTCTCCGGCATCTGGCTGCTCTTTGTAACCGGCGTGGGCGCGCTGATCCACATCTATTCGACCGGCTACATGGCGCACGAGGGCGGCTACTATCGGTTCTTCGGATACCTGAACCTGTTCATGTTCTCGATGCTCACGCTGATCCTGGGAAACAACTACGCGACGATGTTCGTCGGGTGGGAGGGCGTGGGCCTGTGCTCGTATTTGCTCATCGGCTTCTACTTCCACAAGCATTCGGCTTCGACGGCGGCGAACAAGGCATTCATTACCAACCGGATCGGCGACGCGGGCTTCCTGCTCGGGTTGATGACCATCGCGTGGTACCTGGGCTCGGTGCGGTTCACCGAGGTGAACGCGGCTGTACACACCTTTGGGCTGAAGATCGGCGATCCGGTGTTGACGTTCGCGACTCTGATGCTGTTTATCGGCGCGTGCGGCAAGTCGGCGCAGCTACCTCTTTATGTATGGCTGCCGGACGCGATGGAAGGTCCGACGCCGGTCAGCGCACTGATCCACGCGGCAACAATGGTGACAGCGGGCGTGTACATGGTGGCGCGGTCGAATGCGCTGTTCACGCTGGCGCCCAAAACGATGATGATCGTGGCGACCGTGGGCGCACTGACGGCGATCTTCGCCGCCTCGATCGGCCTGGTGCAGAACGACATCAAGCGCGTGCTTGCCTACTCAACGGTCAGCCAACTTGGGTACATGTTCCTGGCGCTGGGACTGGGCGCGTTCGCCGCGGGCGTGTTCCATGTGTTCACGCACGCGTTCTTCAAGGCGCTGCTGTTCCTCGGATCCGGCTCGGTCATTCACGCGATGAGCGGCGAGCAGGACATGCGTTACATGGGCGGGCTGGCGAAGCGCATCCCCACGACGTACCGGACGATGCTGATCGCGACGCTGGCAATCGCGGGTATTCCGCCGTTCGCGGGATTCTTCTCGAAGGACGAAATTTTGTGGCAGGCGTGGTCATCGCATAACGGCGGCTTCCGCGCGCTGTGGGTGGTTGGATTTGTCGCCGCGCTACTCACCGCGTTCTACATGTTCCGGCTGATCTACCTCACATTCTGGAGCCCGAGCCGGATCACCGATCATGAGGTCGATCACCACGTGCACGAGTCGCCGAAGTCGATGACCGGCGTGCTGGTGGTGCTGGCGATTTGCTCGGTCTGCGCCGGATGGCTGGGAATTCCGAAAGCTCTGGGCGGGACGAACCGCTTCGAGCATTTCCTCGAGCCGGTGTTTGCCAGTCAAACCGTGGAAGCGGCCGCCGCGGGCGAGTTGCCGGCGGTGAGCGCACCGGCGGAAGCAAGGGCGGAGCAGAAAGCGGAGACCGCGCTGACGCCTCCGAAGCCACAGGGCGAGCAACAGGAAAGCGGCGCGATCGAATACATCCTGATGGGACTCTCGGTCTCGCTGGGAGTGATCGGCTATTTCGCGGCGAAAAGATATTACGGCAAAGCCGAGGTCGGGTATGTCGAGCCGATCAATGCGGTCTCGCCCTTCGCGTACAACACGCTGCTGAACAAGTATTACGTCGACGAGTTCTACGACTACGCCTTCACCGGGCGGCGCGGGCCGGCGGGAACGCTGGGTTTGGGCCGGGCGCTGTGGACCTTCGACGCGAAAGTCGTCGATGGCGCAGTAAACGGTGGAGGTTGGATTACGCGCTTCGCGGGCGCGGTCTCGAACTGGTGGGACAAGTGGATTATCGACTACGTGTGCGTGAACGGACCGGCGTACTTGACGCGCGCGCTGTCATACCCGGTACGCATGGTGCAGTGGGGGCTGGTGCAGTGGTACGCGCTGGTCATGGTCGGCGGGCTGGTGGGATTTATCTGGTATTACGCGATTCGATGAATTGCGGAATTGAAAACCGGTATTTCGTATGACGTATAGCGTATTAAAAAAAAAGAAAGTAAGGGGCGGCTGAACGACAGCATGGATACCGTCCCGCTGAAATACGAAATACGAGATACAAAATACGGCAGAGCAGGCTAAAGGCTAAGAGCTAAAAGCTATGTTTTATAACCACATTCTCTCGATCATTCTGTTCACGCCGCTGGTGGGCGCTGCCGTTCTCCTGTTCATGCCGAAGGAGAACAAGAATGCGATCCGGGTGGTCGCCAACGTGTTCGCCGTGGCCGGGCTCCTGGTGAGTGTGCCGCTGGTGCCGTGGTTCTGGGCGCTGAAGGACATGCCGGGATTCAAGTTCATGGAGGGCACGCCCAACACGTGGATCCCGTCGATTGGCGCAGGCTATTACCTGGGCATCGACGGCATCAGCTTCCTGCTGATCATGCTGACCACGCTGCTGGGATGGATCTCGATCCTGTCGTCGTGGAACGCGATCCAGGAGCGCGTGAAGGAATACTACATCTGGTTCCTGATCCTGCAGGCGGGCATGCTCGGCGTTTTCATGGCGCTCGACATGTTCCTGTTCTTCGTCTTCTGGGAGGCGATGCTGGTGCCGATGTACCTGCTGATCGGCATCTGGGGCGGACCGCGCAAGCTCTATGCGGCGATCAAGTTCTTCCTCTACACCCTGGTCGGCTCGCTGCTGATGCTGTTGGGCATTCTGTTCCTCTACTTCCATCACCACACATTGACCGGCGTTTACACCTTCAGCATTCCCGAGCTGTACAAGACGGCGCCGCAGATCACGGGCACGGCGGCGATCCTGTTGTTCTTCGCCTTCTTCATCGGCTTCGCCATCAAGGTGCCGATGTTCCCGTTCCACACCTGGCTGCCGGACGCGCACGTCGAGGCGCCGACGGCGGGCTCCGTGATCCTGGCGGGCGTCCTGCTGAAGATGGGAACGTACGGGTTCATCCGCTTCTCGCTGCCGTTCTTCCCGAAGGTGGCGATGACGCCGTGGGTACGCAGCCTGATCATCACTATCTCGATCATCGGAATCATCTACGGCGCGCTGGTCTCGCTGGTGCAAAAGGATATGAAGAAGCTGGTGGCGTACTCGTCGGTGAGCCACCTCGGCTTCTGCACGCTGGGAATTTTCGTGCTCAACCAGGCGGGCATCAGCGGTTCGGTGCTGCAACAAATCAACCACGGCATCTCGACAGGCGCGCTGTTCCTGATCGTCGGCATCCTTTACGAGCGTCGGCACACGCGCGAGATCTCGGAGTATGGCGGGATCAGCAATGTGATGCCGGTGTACGCGACCATAACCATGATCGCGTTCCTCTCGTCGATGGGACTGCCGCTGCTGAACGGATTCATCGGCGAGTTCACGATCCTGCAAGGGACATTCGTCGAGAGCAAGGCGTGGGCGGCGTGGGCGGTGCCCGGAGTCGTGCTGGGCGCGGCGTACCTGCTGTGGCTCTACCAGCGCGTGTTCTTCGGCAAGGTCACGAATGAGAAGAATGAAAAACTGATGGACCTGACGCCGCGCGAAGTCTGCTACTTCATGCCACTGCTGATCATGGCGTTCTGGATCGGCCTGTATCCGAAGCCGTTCTTCCAGATCCTCGACCAGCCGGTACATCAATTGGTGCAGACGGTAAGGCCGGAGCTGTTCCCGAAGAATGCGCCGCAGGTAGCCGAGGTTCCCCAGAACCCCACCCTAGCAACACCGGCTAGGGTGGGCCACCCAGACGCAAATCCCACGCAAGCAACACCGGCTAGCGTGGGCCACCCACAGCCGGTTGCGATGAATACCGCGGCCGGGAGGTAGGCCATGACGCCATTCTTTACCGGCACCGATTACGCGCTCTCGCTCCCGATCATCCTGACCTCGCTGTTCGGGCTGGGAGTGCTGATCATCGACCTACTGCTGGATGAGCAGTGGAAGCGGTGGAACGCCGTCACGGCGCTGATCGGGCTGGGCTTCGCCACTGCGTCGCTGATACGGCTGCAAGTATCCGGCCGGCTGATCGGGAGCTACGCGTACCTGTCGGTGTCGAACGGGCAGCGGGTCGGGTCGATGCTGATGGACGGCTTCGCCATTTATTTCGATTACCTGTTCATTCTCGGGGCGGCGATTGCGATCCTGATGTCGGTGCGGTACCTGGAGATCGAGCGCGAGCACCACGGCGAGTTCTACGCACTGGTGCTGTTCTCGGTCGTGGGAATGATGTGCATGGCCAGCGGCATGGACGTGGTGCTGCTCTTCATCGGCCTGGAAGTGATGGCGATTTCGACCTACGTTCTGGTCGGATTCCTGCGGCGCGACACGCGATCGAACGAGGCGGCGCTGAAGTACCTGCTGCTGGGCGCGTTCTCAAGCGGAATTTTCGCATACGGATTGTCGCTGCTCTACGGCTTGTCGGGGTCAACAAACCTGCAGGTAATCGCACAGGCGCTGCAACGGACCTATGCCGCGAATCCACGCGATCCGATCATGATTATGGCGCTGATTACGACGGCGACGGGCCTGCTCTTCAAGATCGCGGCGGTGCCGTTCCATCAATGGGCGCCGGACGCATATGAAGGCGCACCGACCAGCGTAACCGGGTACATGTCGGTGGCGGTAAAGGCCGCTGGTTGGGCGATGCTGCTGCGCATCTTCCTGTGGGGCCTGTACCCGCTGCGCACTGTCTATGTTCCGCTGCTGATCTTTGTGGCGGTGGCGACGATGATCGGCGGCAACTTTGCGGCCCTAACGCAGGACAACCTGAAGCGGCTGCTCGCTTACAGCTCCATCGCGCACGTCGGCTACATGCTGCTCGGCCTGGTGGCGAGCGACAATATCGAAAATAAGACGGGCATCCAGGGCATTCTCGTTTACCTGCTGGTGTACACGTTCATGAACCTGGGCGCATTCGCGGTGATCACGTCGCTGCGGCGCAAGAACATCATCGGCGACAACATCGACGACATCGCAGGGCTGTACTTCAAGCGTCCCACGGAAGCCGTGCTGATGCTGCTGTTCCTGCTCTCGCTGGCGGGTATTCCGCCGCTGGCCGGATTCTGGGGCAAGTACTTCATCTTCCTCAGCCTGATCCAGACGGGGCACTACACGCTGGCCGCGGTGGCGGTGATGTTCGCGGTGCTGGGTCTCTACTACTACATGCGCATCGCGAACGCGATGTTCATGCGCGAGGCAGTGGACGAGGAGCCGGTGCCGGTCAGTCTCGGCATGCAGGTCGCACTGGCGGCGACGGCAATCGGCACGGTCGCGATCGGCATCTTCCCGAATTTCTTCATCAACGCAGCGGGCGCGGCGCTGGGAATCCAGCAGGTGGGAAACTCGGTGCTGTCGTTCCTGAAATAGTTTTTGGTTATTGGTTGTTGGTAACAAACCCTGGCTTCGGCTGGGGTTTCCATTTTTCCGTATATCATGAACCTCGATCGGGGTACGG